>DATIBR010000075.1 GCA_035457425.1 Terriglobales bacterium | reverse complement strand
CCCCCCGCTGCCGCGGTGGGCTAAGACCCGGGGCGTCGCCTGCGGCGACTCGGATCGCTCTCGGGTCCGCGAGGACCCACCGCTGCCGCGGTGGGCTAAGACACGTGACGTCGCCTGCGGCGACTTGTGTAGGAACGCGCTACGCGAGGGCGCCTTCGAGGCGGAGGAGGGCGAGTTTCTTGTCGAGGCCGCCGCCGTAGCCGCCGAGCGAGCCGTCGGCCTGGAGGACGCGGTGGCAGGGAACGACGATGGCCATGGGGTTCATGTGATTGGCCTGGCCGACGGCGCGGCTGGCCTTGGGGCGCCCGACTTTTTTCGCGATGGCGGCGTAGGTCGTGGTCTTGCCGTAGGGGATGCGCATGAGCGCCTTCCAGCAGCGCTTCTGGAACTCGGTGCCGTGGAGGTCGAGCTCGAAGCTGAAGCGGGTGCGCCTGCCCTCGAAGTACTCGCGGAGCTCGCGGATGTAGGCGGCGGTCTTCTCTTCGGAGAAGGCCCAGAGGTGGCCGTTGTTGCGCGTGCGATAGAGGAGCGCGCCGGGCGAATCGAACTCGAGACAGAAGAGCCCGCGGCGGGTGCAGCCGACGATGAGCGGGCCGACCGGGGAAGTGATCCTGGAATAGTAGATCGCCTCCATCAGACTTTCTCCCTTAAAACAAAACTGCGCTGCCGAAAAGAATGTTGGGCAATCTACCACTTCGGCGGAAAAAGAAAAGCCCTTTGCATCTCTGCAAAGGGCCGGTAGGTGGAAAAAGTTGTAGAGAAGTTACTTGGGCTGCTCCTGCTCGTTGGAGGAGGTCGCCTTCGGCTGCTGGGCCGGCTGAGGCTGGCTCTGCATGTTCATGGAGCCGGAGACGCCGCCCTGGCCGATGCTGGAGCTGGCAGGGGCGGGCTGGGCCATCGAGGCGCTCTGCTGGAGGTCGGCGATGCCGTTCTTCAGCAGGTGGACTTCGACGCGGCCACCGCGGGTGCGGCGCACCTTGCCATCGGAGTCGGTGACCTTGGCGTTGCCCATGCCGACGGTGAAGACGCGGTAGACCGGGATCTCGTGGTTGATGACGAGATAGCGGACGACGGCGTCGGCCATGCGGCGGGAGTTCTCGACCGCGGCGGAGCCGGAGCCGGAGGAGAAGCCCTGGACCTCGACGATGTAGCCCTTCTGGTCCTTGAGGGACTCGGCGACGTCATCGAGCGCGTCCTTGGCGCGCTTGCTGAGGACGCCCTGGCCGGGACGGAAGCGGATCTCGATCTCGCTGGCCGCTTCGTACTGGTCGAGCTTCTCGACGGCGCCCTCGACGACCTGCAGGCGAGCGCTGGCCTGGGTGGCGGTCTGGTGGGCGAGCTGGGCGCGGTTGCCGGCGTCGACGGCGTGCTGGTCGGCCTCGGTGGCCTTGAGGGTCGCCAGGCGGATGCCTTCGGTGGCGCGGGCGTCGACGTCCTTGATCATCTTGGAATTCTGCGCGGTGAGCTCATCGAGCTCGTTGACGCGGTCGCGGACAGGCTGGATCTGGCGCTGCGTCCACTTCTTGCGGGCGAAGGGATTGATCTTGCCCCAGAAGCCTTCGCGGGTCTCGATCTTGAGCGGCTCGCGGCCGGTGGCGTTGGTGGTGGTGGCGGGCTTGGTTTCGGTGCTCTGCAGGTTCTGCTGGTCGTGGACCGACTGCGAAGCCGGCGCAGCGGGCTGCGACGACGAATCCTGCTGGGCAAGGGTGGTCTGGCTGTTGGCGGGCGGGGCCTGCGGCACGCTCTGCTGCGCCACGGCCGGCAGAGCGAGGGCGGCTGCCAGGGCCAGGAGATAAGTCTTCTTCATTGCGGGTTCCTCCGAGAACGGATACCGGGGGAGCATCGGAGGGCCTGGGGGCCCGGAGAAGCTCACCTTTCAGTGGCGCGGTCCCAACGGGACATAAAGATGAAACGCGCTCGCCCTCCTCTATTACAGGTCGGTTGCCAAAGTCCGGCCGGGGAAATGGGGGATAAGTGCTTTGTTTGCAAGGGGGTTGGGATGGCGGCAGGAGCTCTGGACGGGTAGGAATTGCGGCGGTGGGTAATTTTTGACCCGGCGGGGCGGAGGAAACAACGAGTCGAGGTCGAGGGCGCGACATGAACGGAGCGCGGGGCAAAACGAAAGCGCCGGCGGGTCGCCGGCGCCTACCCGATCATTTTGAGCGCGATGGCGGGCGTCGCCCGCCTCCACACAGACAAGAGCAAAGCTTGAAACGCAGAGAGCACAGAGACAGACGAGGGCGCTGAGAGAGGCAGGGGCGAGGGCGGCGGGGACGCCGCCAGCCCTGCCGGCCTGGAGGCCAGCGCTGCGGGCCAGCGCTCCGGGCCAGCGCTGCGTCAGGAGCTTTTGCGGACGGCGATGACCGCGGGGCGCTTCTCGCGCTCGCGGGCGACGGAGCCGGGGGGCGGCTGGTTGATGACCGCCCAGAAGAGGCCGAGCTCCTGGATGGCTTCGACGAATTCGGCGAAGTCCACCGGCTTGACGACGTAGGCGTTGACGCCCAGCTTGTAGCTCTGGACCAGGTCCTGCTCCTCGCGCGAGGAGGTGAGGACGACGATGGGGATGGTGCGGAGCTCCTCGCTCTTCTTGACGCGCTCGAGCACCTGGAGGCCGTCGACCTTGGGCAGCTTGAGATCGAGCAGGACGACGGCGGGATTGCCCTCGGCGCGGAGCTTGAAGATGCCCTCGCGGAAGAGGTAGGCGATGGCTTCTTCGCCGTCGCGGACGACGATGACCTCGTTGGCGAGGTGGTTCTCCTCGAGAGCGGCGAGGGTGAGCTCGATGTCCTGGGGGCTGTCCTCTACCAGCAGGATAGGTTTGAGGTCGGGCATACGGTTAAGCGGACTGCTCCTTGTCTTCGATCCGCTTGGGGATCGAGAAGTAGATGGTGGCTCCGCGGTTGGGAGCCCCGGTGGCCCAGGCGCGGCCGCCATGGCGCTGGACGATGCGGCGCACGTTGGCGAGACCGATGCCGGTGCCTTCGAACTCCTCCACCTTGTGGAGGCGCTGGAAGACACCAAAAAGCTTGTCGACGTAGTGCATGTCGAAGCCGACGCCGTTGTCGCGGACGAAGACGATGACCTCGTCGGCGTCGTCGTGGCAGCCGACCTCGATGACGGCGTCGTCGCGAGAGCGGGTGAACTTGAGGGCGTTGGAGAAGAGGTTGCGGAAGACCTGGCGGAGCATGGCCTCGTCGGCGTAGAGCGAGGGGAGCTCGGAGACGCGCCAGTAGACGCGGCGGCCCTTGGCATCGGCGGAGGTGACTTCGAGGCGGACGTCTTCGACGAGCTGCGGGGTGTCGACGGCGACGCGCTGGAGCTGGTGGCGCGCGGTGTGGGAGAAGTCGAGGAGGTTGTCGACGAGCTGGCCGGCGTGCTGGCCGGCTTCGGCGATGGAAGCGGCGTAGTGGCGGGTGGTCTCGTCGGCGGCGTCGAGGCGCTTGAGCAGGAGCTCGGCGTAACCCATCATGTGGCGGAAGGGCGCGCGGAGGTCGTGGGAGACGGAGTAGGAGAAGGCCTCGAGCTCGCGGTTGATCTGCTCGAGCTGGCGGGTGCGCTCGGCGACGCGGCGCTCGAGGCTCTGGTTGAGCTCGTGGATCTCGGCCTCGTGGCGCTTGCGCTGGCTGACGTCGCGCAGGATCATGAGGTGGCGGCCGGGGATGAAGTCGGGAGTGGCGGTGTACTCGACGTGGACGACGCGGCCGCGGACATCGCGGAGGGCGAACTGGCCCTCGCGGCGCTCGGCCTTGCGAAAGACGATGCCGATGCGGCGGGCGACGGGGCCGAGTTCGATGAACTCAGAGATGGTCTTGCCGGTGAGCTGCGCGGGCGGCAGGCCGAAGATGCGCTCGGCGGCAGGATTGGCGCGCAGGAAGCGGCCTTCGTCGTTGAGGACGACGATGGTGTCGCCGGCGTACTCGAAGACGGTGCGGAACTGGTTCTCGCTCTCGGCGAGGGCCTGGGAGCCGACTTCGAGCAGGGAATCCTTGTGCGCAAGTTCCTTATGGGTCTCGGCGAGCTCCTGGGTGAGGCGGGAGATCTCGGCGAAGAACTCGGTGGCGCGGCCGGCCCACTCGCGGCGGCGGGCGGCTTCCTGGCGGATGGCCTGGCGGAGGGCTTCGGTGCGCGCGGATTCGCGGCCGGCGAGCTGCTCGAACAGGCGCACGGTTTCGTAGCGGGTGCGTCCGCCGATGACGAGGACGTCGTCGCCGTCGGCGGCGGCGGCGAAGTGCAGGGTCTCCGGCCGGCCCTGGACGGAGACGCTGAGCTCCCAGTCGAAGGCGCCGCCGGAGCGGCGGACGGCGGCGAGCATCTCGGCGAGGCGTTCGGCGCCGCCGTTGAGGACGAGCGCGGAGAGAGGCTCGCCGGCGGAGAGCTCGGGGCAGCCGAGGTGGTCGCGCAGCTTGCGGCGGACGTTCCCGCCGGCGTCGCATAAATAGGCGACGGCCTGATGGCTAGTTTCTGACAACACCGGTCGACTCGATTGCATTTTGCTACGGGGTCCGCTCCGAGGGAGCGGGTTACGCCACGCGCGATCCCCTCGACCTGCGGGCGCAGGGCTCGTTTTTCGCGAGCCTGTTCGGAGGGATTCGATGCTCCCTCGAAGGTACTAAGTTGCTTTTCGCGCCGGAGACAACACGGGTGCGACGCGGCGGCATCCATCGAAGCAGCCGAAGGTGTCCTTCGTGCGGTTAGACCAAGTCATGCGTCATTTCGTACCTGATCCGGGGCGCCTGCGCGCAGGCGTGATCGTCGAACAATCGGGCATCTACCGGGCGTACCACCGAGCGCACCGCATGCCGCATAACGTCTTTGTGCCGTCCGGGACGAGGCTGCCCGAGTGCCAGCGCTGCGGCGACGACGTGGAGTTCGCGCTGCTGATGGCGGGTCCGGAGGTCGAGGGCGATTACGACTTCGCGAACGGCGCCTCCGCGGCCGGCAAAGACGCTGCCTGACTCCCACCCTCCCCACGGAATCTCGAAACGCGATACAATCCTTGGCCTGCTCGGCGCAGTCCTTCCAAACCCCGGCAGAACGAACCACCTGGGGGAAGTAATGTACGTCGTCCCGAACGACCGGCTTCGACCCGGCGATACCGTGGAAGTCAGCGGCGTGTATCGCGTCTATCACCACGCGCACCGGCTGCCGCACAGCGTGTTCATCCCGGCGGGAACGGTGCTGCCGACCTGCCGCCGCTGCGGGAGCAAGGTGGAGTTCGGGCTGCTGCTACAGAGCGAGCCGCTCACCAGCGACCACGACCTGCTGGGACTGGGCGACCGGCTGACAGCGGAGCAATAAGCGATAAGCCATAAGCGGGCTGCTACAATCTTTTTCCTGCCATGCGCAAGATCCTTGTCGTTCTTCTCTTGCTCTGTCTGCCCGCGGCGACGCAGCAATTCGCGTCCGCGAAGCTCACACCCGAAAAGCTGAACCGCTACTCCGACCTGGCGCAGCGCTGGATGCAGGAATACCTGCAGGTGGACACGTCGAACCCGCCGGGAAACGAGGCGCGGGCGGCGGAGTTCTTCAAGAAGATCCTGGACGCGGAGGGGATCGAGAACCAGGTGTTCGAGATCGCGCCGGGGCGCGCGAACCTGTGGGCGCGTGTGCCGGCGACGGCGGCGGCGAAGAAACGGCCGCTCATCCTGCTGAACCACACCGACGTGGTGACGAGCGTGGCGGAGCGGTGGAAGCATCCGCCGTTCTCGGGCGCGCTGGACGAGGGGTCGCTGTATGGGCGCGGGGCGCAGGACATGAAGAGCGAGGGCCTGGCGCAACTGGTGGTGATGGTGATGCTGAAGCGGGAGAAGGTGGCGCTGGACCGCGACGTCATCTTCCTGGCGACGGCGGACGAGGAAGTGGACGGCATCGGCAGCGACTGGGTGATCCAGAAGCGCAAAGACCTGCTGGGCAACGCCGAGTTCCTGATCACCGAGGGCGGCGAGAACCTGGAAGAGCGGGGCCGGGTGAAGTACGTGGGGCTGGACGTGGCGGAGAAGTCGCCGTACTGGCTGGTGCTGACGGCGCACGGGCGTCCGGGGCACGGGTCGCGGCCGATCGCGATGAGCGCGCCGAACCGGCTGGTGCGGGCGCTGAACCGGGTGCTCGACTGGGAGACGCCGATGAAGGCGATCCCGGTGGTGGAGGAGTTCATGCGGCGCGCGGCCGACGACCAGCCGAAGGAGCGCGCGGCGCAGTTCCGCGAGGTGAAGAAAGCGCTTCGCGACCGCAAGTTTCGCGGGTGGCTGGAGCGGCAGGACGGGCTGAACTACCTGTTCCGCAACACGGTGACGCTGACGCAGATGGAAGGGTCGCACCAGACGAACGTGATCCCCAGCGTGGCGACCGCGCACCTCGACGTGCGGCTGCTGCCGGGCGAGAAGCCGGAGGAGTTCCTGGCGGCGATCCGGAAGGTGGTGGCCGATCCGGAGGTGACGGTGGAGCCGGAGTCGGAGACGTTCCGCATCGCGAACAGCTCGGGCTTCGACAACGACCTGTTCCGCGCGATCGAGAAGGCGTCGAAGGAGTATTTTCCGGGGGCGCCGGTGCTGCCGAAGCTCTCGAGCGGATACACGGAGAACCAGCGGTATCGGGAGCTGGGCATCACCTGCTTCGGATTCTCGCCGTACGCGGTGCGGGAGGAAGAGAGCGACACCGAGCACGGCGACAACGAGCGCATCCGGGTGGAGCAGGTGCGGCGCGGGTACCGCGTGCTGTACGACGTGGTGACCGAGGTCGCGGGCGCGAAATAGCGGAGTTTCTCGCGCCGGCGGGTCTCCGCGTGGTTCGCGATTAGCGGTCAGCGATTAGCGCGCCGGCGGGTCGGCGGCGCCTACCTCGGGAAAGGGCGGGTTACATCCACCTTTCCGCTTTCCGGCATCGAACTAGCTTCGGCGGGAGTGTCTCTGCTGCCTGCCGCAAGCGTCGGAAACTTCGTGTAGCCGAGCGAGTCAGGTCCGCAAGCCAGGATGAAGATCGCGATCGTCGGTTCAGGATACGTTGGGCTGGTGGCCGCGGGCTGCTTCGCCGAGCTGGAACACCAGGTCCTCTGCGTCGACAACGACGCGCAAAAACTCGCGGCGCTGGAGCGCGGCGAGTGCCCCATCCACGAAGAATTCCTTCCCGAACTCCTCAAGGACTACCGCGGCAACCGGCTGGTGTTCCGCGCGGACCTGGCAGGCGCGGTGGCGGAGAGCGAGGTCGTGTTCCTGACGGTGTCGACGCCGACGGGCGCGGACGGGAAGACCGACCTGACCAACCTCGAGCAGGCGGCGCGCGCGATCGCGCGGGGCATCGCGAGCGGCGGCGGATACAAGGTCATCGTCGAGAAGAGCACCGTGCCGGTGTTCACGGCGGAGTGGCTGGCAGAGGTGCTGGCGGTGAGCGGGGCGCCGCGGGAGCGCTTCGACGTGGTGGCGAACCCGGAGTTCCTGCGAGAAGGCTCGGCGGTGTGCGACTTCCTGTTTCCCGACCGCATCGTGGTGGGGGCGGAGAGCGAGCGGGCGCGCCAGGCGCTGCGCGCGGTGTACGCGCCGCTGACTTCGGGCGGATATTACGCGCGGGCCGACGCGATCCCGGCGCCCGACCGTGCGCGCATCCCGCCGCCGCTGCTGGAGACCTCGCGGCGGAGCGCGGAGCTGATCAAGCAGGCGGCGAATGCGTACCTGGCGCTGCGCATCTCGTTCATCAACGCGGTGGCGAACGTGTGCGACGCGGTGGAAACGAGCGTGGACGAGGTGCGGGAAGGGCTGGGGTCGGATGCGCGCATCGGGCCGGCGTTCCTGCGGCCGGGGATCGGGTACGGGGGCGCGTGCTTCGCGAAAGACCTGGCGGCGTTCCGCGCGGTGGCGGAGGAGCAGGGTTGCGACTTCCGGCTGCTCGAAGAAGTGCAGCGCATCAACGACGAGCAGCGCGAGCGGTTCCTGGAGCGCGTGCGGGAAGCGGTGTGGACGATCAAGGGCAAGCGGCTGGCGGTGCTGGGCCTGGCGTTCAAGGGCGGGACCGACGACATCCGGGAATCGCCGGCGCTGGGGGTGGTGGAGCGGCTGCTGGCGGAGGGCGCGAGCGTGACGGCGTACGACCCGGCGGCGATGGCGCGGGCGCAGGAGGTGTTCGGGGAGCGCATCGCGTGCGCGGAGGACGCCTACGAGGCGGCCGAGGACGCCGACGCGCTGCTGGTCCTGACGGATTGGGAGGAGTTCGCGGCGCTCGACCTCGGGCGGCTGCGGCAGGCGCTGCGCTACCCGGTGGTGGTCGATGGGCGCAACCTGTTCGACCCGGCGCGCATGGCGGAAGAAGGTTTCTACTACTCGAGCGTGGGGCGTCCACAGAGCGCGCCGCGGGAGCCGCGCGTGCTGAAGATGAGGAAGGCAAGCTGATGCGCGCGCTCGTCACCGGAGGAGCGGGGTTCCTGGGCTCGCACCTGTGCGACGCGCTGGTGGCCGAGGGACATCGCGTGATCGCGCTCGACAACCTGTTGACGGGAAGCGCGACCAACCTCGCGCAGCTGCGGAACGAGCCGCGATTCGAATTCGTGGAACACGACGTCGTCCAGCCATTCGACCTGGGCGCCGTCGACTACGTGTTCCACCTGGCGTCGCCGGCAAGCCCGGTCGACTACATGCAGCACGCACTCGAGACGCTGGCGGCCGGGTCGCAGGGGACCTGGCGGGCGCTCGAGTGCGCGCGGCAACACGGCGCGAAGTTCCTGCTGGCCTCGACCTCGGAGTGCTACGGCGACCCGCGGGAGCACCCGCAGCGCGAGACGTACTGGGGGAACGTGAACCCGGTGGGGCCGCGCTCGGTCTACGACGAGGCCAAGCGCTTCGCCGAGGCGACGACGATGGCGTGGTGGCGGTACCGCAAGGTGGACACGCGCATCGCGCGCATCTTCAACACCTACGGCCCGCGCATGCAGCTGAACGACGGGCGCGTGATCCCGAACTTCATGAAGCAGGCGCTGCGCGGCGAGGACCTGACGGTGTATGGCGACGGCTCGCAGACGCGGTCGTTCTGCTACGTGTCCGACCTGGTGGAAGGGCTGCTGCGGCTGGCGCGGGGTGACGACCACCTGCCGGTGAACCTGGGGAACCCGGAAGAGTTCACGGTGCTGGACTGCGCGCAGCTGGTGCTGCTGGTGACGCGGTCGCGCTCGCGGCTGCGGTACGAGGCGCTGCCGGAAGACGATCCGCGGCAGCGCTGCCCGGACATCAGCAAGGCGCGCGCGCTGCTGGGGTGGGAGCCGTCGGTGTGCCTGGGCGACGGGCTGAAGCGCTCGCTGGAGTACTTCCGCGCGGCGCTGGTGGCGGAGCAGTCGATGCGGGCGGCGTCATGAGGCGGCGTCTAGCGATCAGCGATTAGCGATTAGCGCGCCGGCGGGTCGCCGGCGCCTACCCCTCGACATACCAAAAGCCTGAAACGCAGAGAGCGCAGAGACAGCCGAGGGCGCTGAGAAAGACAAGGGCCGCGGCGTGGTTCCTCGACTCGCGCTTCGCTCGGAATGACGGCGTTATGGACGAACGCGTTCTTAGCGCGCCCAGGGGCGGAGCAGGGAGTAGCGCGGGACCGAGGTAGGGAGGTCGCGGTCGGCGCGCAGGAGGCGGCGGCGGGTGAGCAGGCGGACGGAGGCCTGGACCGCGGACTTCGACAAGCCGGTGGCGTCGGCGAGCTGCTGGAGGCTGAGCTGCATGTCCTCGTCGTGCGCCGATTTCCACCACAACGCGAGATACACGATGAAGGCCGCGGGGCGGCGGTCGTGCCCGGTGAGGTCGCGCATCAGGACGTTGAAGACGTACGGGTCGAGCAGCAGCGCCATTGGTCGATTATAACTATAGTCATAAATATACGACAATGAATCTTTGCGCCGCAGAGGCCCTTGCGCCGGGCTAGGCTCGGGATGCGGTACAAAACACTCGCAGGAGCAGGCGATGATCAAAGGCATCAAGTTCGCGAGCATTCCCGTCCGGGACCAGGACCAAGCGCTGGAGTTCTACACGCAGAAACTCGGCTTCCAGGTGCAGACGGACCAGGCGATGGGGCCGGGGCAGCGCTGGATCGAGCTCAAGATCCCCGGCGCCGACACGATGGTGGTGCTGTTCACGATGGAGGAGCACCGGGAGTGGATCGGCAAGCAGCAGAACCTCGTGTTCTGGGCCGACAACGTGGAGAAGACGTATGCGGAACTGGTGGGGCGCGGGGTGACGTTCGCGCATCCGCCGAAGAAGGAGCCGTGGGGGACGTACACGACGTTCGCGGATCCGGACGGCAACAAGTTCGTGCTGGGGACGAAGTAGCGGCTAGAATCGCGGCCAGCGAGGTGGGGCATGACGCACGGCATCAACTGGAAGCGGGCGCTGTTGGGCGGGCTGGCGGCGGGGCTGCTGTACGACGTGCTGGAGCTGACGGTCTCGCGTTTCATCGTGGGCGCGCAATATGAGGCCGAGCTGAACGCGATCCGGCACACGCAGCCGAGCATGGCGGGTTACGCCTTCTTCCTGGCGTGGGGGTTCGTGATCGGGATCGTCGGGATCTGCCTGTACGCGGCGGTGCGTCCGCGGTTCGGCGCGGGGCCGCGGACGGCGGCGCGGGTGGCGTTCGCGCTCTGGGTGATCGGCGACCTGATGCCGCAGATGGGGCAGGCGTTCATGGGGATCTTCTCGTTCTCGCTGATGATCAAGTTCACGCTGCAGCAGCTGCTGTTCATGATGGCGAGCGTGATCTTCGGGGCGTGGCTGTACCGGGAAGAGGGTTAGACGCTCGGACTCACGTCCTCGCTTGAGGGGTGCCGTCCCTAAAGGGACTCGGCTCTTTTTCGAGCCGCCTTACCCACCGCTGCCGCGGTGGGCTCAGACAAGTGCCGCCCCGCGTTGCGGGGCTGGTGTGTAGCAGGGCGGCATCTTCGGTCTTGGAAGCGGTCACGTTTCGAGGAGCGCGGGGGAGACGCGCGCGCGAGCGCCGGCGAGTCGCCGGCGCCTACCGGTGGGATCAGGGTTTCGAGCGGCCGCCGAGGAGTTTGGCGTGCTGCTCGAAGATGTAGTTATCGGTCATGCCGGCGACGTAGTCGCAGACGACGCGGGGCAGCGCCTGGGCGCGCGCGTATTCCTGGTAGGCGGCGGGGAGGGTCTCGGGGTGCGCGATGAAGTGCTGGAAGAGCTCGGTGATGACGCGCTCGGCGCGGTCCTTTTCCGGCCTGAGTCCCGGGCTCATGTAGACGTTGGCGTAGAGGAACTCCTTGCACTGGCGGCGCTGCTGCTCGACCTCGGGGCTGAAGGCGGCGAGGCGCTCGGGGTGGCGGCGGACGTCGTCGAGGGAGCGGACTTTGGCGGCGGCGATGCGGCGGCGGGTGTTCTCGATCAAGTCCGTCACCATCAGGTTCAGCATGCCCTTGACCGCCTCGTTGAACTTGAGCTTCTCGATGGCCTGGGGGTAGCGGCGCTCGACGTCGCGGTAGAAGGCCTCGAACAGCGGGACGCCGGAGCGGATCTGCGGGACGGCGAGGAGGCGGGCTTCGAAGGCGTCGTCGAGGTCGGCGGTGTTGTAGCCGATCTCGTCGGTGAGGTCGATGAGCTGGGCTTCGAGAGGCGGGCGCTGGTCGAGCAGGTACTCGGCGAGCTGGGGGTAGGTGGCGGCGTCGTAGTCGTGGGAGTGCTTGACGATGCCCTCGCGGACCTCGAAGGTGAGGTTGAGACCGCGGAAGTCGGCGTAGCGCAGCTCGAAGTCCTCGACGATGCGAAGGGCGTGGAGGTTGTGGTCGAAGGAGTCGCCGTGCGCGCGCATGGCCTGGTCGAGCGACTTCTCGCCGGCGTGTCCGAAGGGGGGATGGCCGACGTCGTGGACGAGCGCGAGGGCCTCGACCAGGTCGGTGTTCAGGCCGAGCTGGGCGGCGATGGTGCGGGAGATCTGCGAGACCTCGAGGGTGTGGGTGAGGCGGTTGCGGAAGTGGTCGGAGTAGCGGCGGGTGAAGACCTGGGTCTTGTTCTGCTGGCGGCGGAAGGCGCGGGAGTGGATGACGCGGTCGCGGTCGCGCTGGAAGTCGTTGCGGTAGGGATGCGGCGGCTCGGGGAAGCGGCGGCCGCGGGAGTCCTCGACGCGCACGGCGTAGGGCGCGGGCATGGAGAGATTGTAGATTTGTGATTTGCGATTTGCGATTTGTAATTTTGCTTACTTCAGCTTGCGCAGCTCGGCCAGGACTGCTTCGGGGCTGGGAATGTCGGGGACGGAGGTGGCCGGGTAGCGCCAGCGCTCGATGCCGTCCTTATCGAGCACGAGGGTGGCGCGAATGGCGATGTCCTGCCCGCGATTGCCTTTCTCGTGGAACAAGCCGTACTGGCGAATGGTGGCGAGAGTGGTGTCGCTGAGGATGGGGAACCTGCCGTTGACCTGCTTGTCGTAGACGAGCTTGGCGTGTTCCTGGTCGTCGACGCTGATGGCTACGATCTGGGCGTGGAGCTGGTCGAACTCGGCTTTGTGCTCCGCGAACCTGCGGAGCTGCATCATGCAGAAGGGTCACCAGTAACCGCGGTAGAAGATGAGGACCACGGGCTGGCCACGCAGCGCGGAGAGCGTGAGCGGCTTGCCGTCCTGGTCGGGAAGGGTGAAGTCGGGGACGGGCTTGCCGGCGTTGGAGGCGATCTGCGGCTTGGGATAGTTCACGTAGAGCGCCCAGTACGCGACGGCCGCGAACGCGACCAGCAGCAGGACCAGGGCGATCAGGAGCTTGCGCAGCATCCTGAGGATTCTAGCCATCCTCGCGAGCAAACAAAAGCGCCGGCGGGTCGCCGGCGCCCACCTGAACAAAAGACTCTTACTGCGGTTTGCGCGGGGACGGCTGCTGCTGGGCGAGGCGGACCTTGGCGGACTCGAGCTTTTTCTGGACGCGCGCGAGGTCGGCGGGCTCGACCTCCACCGCGATGGTCTTGTTCAAGGAGTCGAGGGCGCGCTCCCACTGCGCGGCGGCGAGCTTGAGCCGGCCGGTCTTCTGGTAGAGGTCGCCCAGGTGCTCGAGGATGGTGGCGTCGTCGCGCGACTTGTCGGCGGCCTTGCGCAGGTTCTCTTCGGCGAGCTCGTAGTTGCCGAGCTTGAAGTAAGCCCAGCCGAGCGAGTCGAGGAAGGCGCCGTTGTGGGGGTCGACCTCGACGGCCTTCTTCACGTAGCCGAGGGCTTCTTCCAGGCGGACGCCGCGGTCGGCGAGCATGTAGCCGAGGTAGTTGAGCACGGTGGGATTGCCGGGATCGGCGGCGAGCAGGCGCTTGAAGAGGTCTTCGGCGGCGTCGTACTTCTTCTGGCGCTCGAAGTAGCTGGCGCGGAGGAAGAGGATCTCGCGCTTCTCGTCGGGCGAATCGGAGAGCTTCTCGGCCTGGTCGAGGGAAGCTTCGGCGTCGGACCAGCGGCGGAGGCGGGAGTAGATCTGGCCGAGGGCGAGGTAGACGACGCGGTCGTCGGGCGTGCCCTTGAGCAGGGCCTTGGCGTCGGCGATGCCCTGGTCGGCCTGGCCGACGTCGGCGAGCTGCGCGGCGAGGACGAGGCGGAGCTCCTTGTCGTTGGGCATCTTCTGGA
>DATIBR010000074.1 GCA_035457425.1 Terriglobales bacterium | reverse complement strand
TCCCGAAGCGCTGCACGAGCAGAAGATGCAGGGCCAGAATGAGCGTGGTGATGCCGGGCAGGACGGCCACGTGGAATCCGAAGAAGCGCGTGAGCGTCGCACCCGACACCTCTTCGCCGCCGCGCAGGAAGATCATCATCGGCTTCCCGATCACCGGCACCTGCTTCACCATGTCGGTGCCCACCTTGGTCGCGAAGTACGCCAGCGTGTTCCACGGCAGCAGGTAGCCGCTGAAGCCGAAGCCCAGCACCAGGAACAGCAGGACCATCCCCGACACCCAGGTCAGCTCGCGCGGCTTGCGATGCGCGCCCAGGAACAGCACGCTGAACATGTGCGCCATCGCCGTCAGCACCATCAGGTTCGCCGACCACGAATGGATGGACCGCACCAGCCACCCGAAGCGCACCTGCGTCACGATGTACTGCACGCTCTCGAAGGCTTCGTTCGAGGTCGGCCGGTAGTACAGCAGCAGCAGCATGCCGGTCGCGACCTGCACCATGAACAGGAACAGCGTGATGCCGCCCAGGAAGTACCAGTACGACAGCTTGTGGACGGGGACGGTCTTGTGCGCCAGGAAGTCGTTGATCTGGCTGAGGCCGACGCGTTCTTCCAGCCACTGGCGCGCGCGCGCGATCATCTCACGCTCCCTTGCGCCGGCTGACGTAGATCTCGTCGCCGCGCACGTGCACGTCGTAGGCCTCGAGCGGCCGCGGCGGCGGACCCGACACGTTCTTCCCGCTCAGGTCGTAGACGCCGTTGTGGCACGCGCACCAGATGCGCTGCATGTCGCTGCGGTACTGCACGATGCAGTCCAGGTGCGTGCAGGTCGCTGACAGCGCGTTGTACTCGCCCTGCGCGTTGCGCACGATCAGTCCCGGGCGCGAGCCGAAGCGGAAGATCTTCCCCGCGTTCAGCTTCAGTTCGCCCACCTTGCCCGCCACCACCTCGTCGGAGCCCAGGTCGGCTGCCGCCGGCGGGATGAGGTACTGCAGGACCGGATAAAAGAACGAGGCCAACGACCCCAGCAGTCCCGCGCCCAGCAAAAGCTGCAGGAACGTGCGGCGTGCCGGGGGCGATTCGTGGGGCGCGTTGGCCTCCGTCGCCATCTACTTCTTCCCGAGTTCCTTCACGTAGGCCGCGAGCGCCTTGATCTGGTCGGCGGTCAGCTTGCCCTTGTACGCCGGCATCTTGTTCTTGCCGTTCTCGATCACGCTCGCCAGTTCGCCGTCGGCCATCTTCTGCACATCGGCGCCGTGGAAGTCGTGCGCGCCCATCTTCGTGCCGACCGGCGTCCCTTTGCCGTCGGGGCCATGGCACATCTGGCACTTCGCCTTGTAGTCACCTGCCGCGTCGGCGGCCGAAGCTACCGGAGAAGCCACCATCAGGATCAGTCCCAGCGCGATTGCCAGGCTAAGAATGCGTTTCATGTCGTTCCTCCTAGGAAAGGCGTCTCGGACGCCGTTGTACAAGAACAGTTTGCGGCCTGCGCTCCGCCCGCCATGTGACGGCCGTCACACCAGATTGTGGCGGCGTCACACCATTGCAAGT
Source organism: Terriglobales bacterium (assembly GCA_035457425.1). NCBI lineage: Bacteria > Pseudomonadati > Acidobacteriota > Terriglobia > Terriglobales > Terriglobales bacterium. Next base: position 54,956 of record DATIBR010000074.1, on the reverse strand, counting down.
TGTTGATTACACAGTGATTGATGCATTTCTCAGCGTTCGAGCGTTGGAGGTTTCAACAGCTCGACCCCTGCCGCTCGTCTGGCTAGAACGCGTACCGGACCCCGAGTGTGCCGACGTTCCCCTTGAAATCGCGCGGCACCGTCGGTCCGACCTCGCCCTTCTCGTTGTAGCCGTAGTAATTCCAGCCGCCTGCCACGCTCCACCGCGGCGCCAGTTCCACGCGGATGCCGGCGACCGGCAGGTGGTAGCGGTAGTCGAGCGGGCCGAGCGGCGCGATCGGATTCAGGATCAGCGTATCGCCGCGCGCGAACGTGCCGGTATACCCGACCTGCGTCGTCACGCGCTTGATAGGCCGCCACATCGCGCCGAAGGAGAAGAACTGCACCTTCTGGCTGTAGAACGACACGTCCTCGAGGAAGGGCGCGCCGCAGGTGAGTGTCCCGGGCGGCACCGGGGTGGCCACGAAGCAGATGTTGGTGGCCGAGAAGATGTCCTGGTAGCTGTAGCCGAAGTCGAGGCTCCAGGCATCGCGCGGCATCACCGTCACGCCCAGGTTGTAGGCGTGGTTGTGCTGCTTGTTCTCGACCGTCTCCACGTTGTTGCGGTTCTCCCGGATGTTGATCGACGCCGAGACGTTCGCCCACTGCGCCGGTTCCCAGTTCACGCGCAGGCGAACCTGCTGCAGCTGCCGCGGGCTGATGCGGGTGAACACGTTGTCGGCGTACATCCACTCCATGTCGTAGCGCGCGGTGAACGAACGGGCCGGCCGGAACCACAGCCCGAACAGCAGCGAGTGCTCGTTGATCTCGGTCTTTTCGCTCTCCGGCTCGAGCCCGGTGAAGCTGGGGACCACGTTCGTGGCGCCGGTCCCGTTGAACGTGAGCACGGAGCACGAGCCGTCAGGATTCAACGGCTGCCCGGCGCAGGCGCCGCGGTTGGGCAGCGTCGGGAAGAACGTGAGCGTGTAGAGGTCGAACTCGCGCACGTCGATGTCGCGATGCCGGTAGCGATAGCCGAGCGAGCCGCCGAACTGCCGCCACGGCGCATACTCGAGCTCCACCGTGTTCATCGTGATCTGCTGGCCGAGGAAGCGGTTGCGGTCGGCGACGATCACATCCGCTCCGGAATTGGCGTTGTGCTGCGGGCAGGTCGCCGGCACGCCCGGGCAGGTCAGCGGATCGAACGTGTTCGGCGTGGTGGCGGCATTCGCCGCAAACAGCGTGGACTGCAGCTCCTGCCAGTTGCCGGGGATGCGGAAGTTGGTCCAGCGGAAGCTGTCGACGAAGTTGAGCTTGTCGGTGATATGCCAGGTGAGGCCGAGATCGGCGTTGGCGTTCACCCGTCGCGCCCTCGTCGGGCCGGTGGTGGTCTGGATGCGCGTGCGCGACCGCGAAGTGAACCCGTCGTAGAACTCACCCCAGCCCGCTCCGCTGTCGAACGGCACATCGCCATCCGAGCTGCTGTACGAGAAGCGCCCTGACAGGTCCACCGGCTTCCAGTAATTGCTTTGGAAGCTGAACTGCTCCACCGGATACTCGCCGCGCGGCTTCTGGAAGCGCGCGTAGTCCAGGTACTGGTTGCAGGCCGGAGCGGTGAAGCCTCCCACGATCACCGGCGGCGCGCAGGGCTGGTTCGCGCCCGTGTTGAACACGATGCCCAGGTCGCTCGCAACGCCCGGACTCAACTCGAACTGGTGGTTGGTGTCGACCCAGTAGATGTCGCCCTTGTAGAAGCTCCAGAACTGGTCGTAGCTGAAGGTCGTCCGCGGGATGAACTGGAAGTCCACGCCCGCGCGATAGGTATCCAGCCCGTTGCGCCAGAACTGGTCGAGCACGGTCTCGGTGCCCTCGTGGATCGTCCAGTTCGACGGCCCCTCGCTCACGTTACGCGAATAGCCCAGGCGGAACCGTATCTTCGACTGCGGCAGGATGGTCAGGTTCAGGTCCGTCATGCGGCGCACCACCTGGAAGCGGTGCGGCGACACCTCCACCGGGTCGTTCGGCACCGAGGTGGGCGGGTTCAGCGGATTCGCCAGCAGGTTGTAATCCCAGTAGTTCCGGTTGCGGCGGAAGCTCGCGCTGAAGTCGTAGATCCGCGACTTGCTGACGCGCAGCCGCGTCCAGTTGTTGGGATCGCCGCCGTAGCCGAAGCTGGCGCTGTGCAGCTCGTCGAACAGCAGGTTGGAGTGGTCGACCGAGTGCATGTCGAGCGTGAAACCGAGCAGCCGCGGTCCGGTGTGCTGGTTCACGAACGTGTCCCACAGCGACTCGTTGCCGTCGAAATCGGAGATGTAGCCGCCGAATTCGATGGACTGGTGGATCTGGTAGCCGTCCTTGACCTCGCCCTTCTCGCTCTCCGGCGGCGGCGCCGGCGCCGGCAGGAACTGCGCCTGCGCCGTGCTCGCGACCAGCAGGAGAAGGCATCCCGCCAGGAGCGTCCACTTCATCGTGCTCTCTCTGCGCGTGTGCATGACCGCTCCTTTCTAACGGAAGAAGATATGGTCGAAGTTCGACCCGTGGATCTGGGTGTGGCACATCGTGCATGCCTGGTACTTCTGCGCCTGGTTGTGGAAGCTCGGGATGGCTGGCGCGATCGAGTCCACCGTGAGGGTATGGCACTCCAGGCAGAGCAGGTTCACGTTGGCGCGCTTCAGCAGCCGCGGGTTCGACGAGCCGTGCGGCGTGTGGCACGCCACGCAGCCTTCGGTCTTCAGCGGTGCGTGCTCGAACACGAACGGCCCCGCCTTCTCCGAGTGGCACTTGAAGCAGACCTGGTCCTGTGCCGCCGTGGCTCGCAGTTGCTTGGTCAGGAACCCGCCGTGCGGGTTGTGGCAGTCGGTGCAACCGACCAGCCCTTCGTTCACCCGATGGTGGAACGGCTTGGAAAAGTCCGGCTTGATCTCCAGGTGGCAGCTGTAGCAGAGCGTCGGCTGCTTGGCGAGCAGCAGCTTCTCCGGCGTCTTCGGCTTGTGCACGGAGTGGCAACTGGTGCAGCCCACGCCGTTCGTCAGGTGCACGGAGCGCTGGAAGTTGGTGTGGTCCTCGCCGCGCTCGTGACAATCCAGGCAGACGCGACTGGCCTTTTCCGCGCTCAGGTCCGGAAAGCGGACGATCTTCGTCTTGTCGCCGCCGCCCTCCACGTGCGCTTTCCCCGGACCGTGGCAGGACTCGCAGCCCTGCCAGCCCAGGCCCTTGGAGTTCTTCTCCGTCTGCCAGTGCGGGCCGTGATCGTAGCTGTTGAACTCGGCTTCGTGGCACCCCTTGCAGGTATCGGTGCCGACGTAGTCCTCCGCGTTCGTGCTGCGGCTGGGTTCGGCGCCCCGCACCTCTTCGGCCTTGGGCTTGGCCGCGGGCGCGGTGCCGGTCGCGTTCTGCGCAGCGGCAAACGCCACTGCCAGCAAAGCGCAAAGGAACAGCAGGAGAAGAAGACGGATAGACCGTGCTGCCATTTGTCCCCCTATCTCGCTCGTTTGTGGTTAGGGGCCGGATTGCGTACCGTACGCTGCCTGGCTTGCGTGTCGCGAAATGGCGTTGTTGCAACTTATCACAACTGCGTTGCCGTTCTTAACGACTCCTTCAGATCCTTTCGTGCGTTTCCCGAAAGGACCCCCGCCCGAAGATTTCGCATGCTAGCCGGAACAACAGAAAGGCGGCTGTGACGCGCGTCACCGAAGGATGTTCGCGTCCAGCCGCCGAGATTGTCTCTTCCTTCTTGCTCAGTCCGCGGCGTCTGCCTTGCCCTTCTCGTACTCCAGCACCGACGGCCGCTTCCCGGTGTGCGAATGCCCGGTCAGCAGGCCCAGGACGAACCATCCCAGCGCCAGCGCGCCGACCGCGAAGATGGTGTCGCCGAACATGCGCATCCAGCGCAGGCGGTTCATCACGCCGGTCTGCATGAACTCCGCCGAGCGCGCGTACCACGTGCCGAATTCCACCGACGCCCACGCCTGCATCAGCCCGATGGGCAGCAGGCTGAGCGCCACCATGGCCATCAGGCCGATGTTGATGCCCCAGAATGCCACTGTCAGCGCCCCCGACTTCCACATCTCCCGCGGACGCAGCGCGCGCAGGCAGAACAGCATGAGCCCGATCCCCAGCAAGCCATACACGCCGAACAGCGCGGTATGGCCGTGGACCGGCGTCGTGTTCAGCCCCTGCATGTAGTAGAGCGCGATGGGCGGGTTGATGAAGAAGCCGAACAGCCCGGCGCCCACGAAGTTCCAGAACGCCACGCCGACGAAAAAGTAGATCGGCCAGCGATACGCGCGCACCCAGCGCGCGTCGCGCTCGCCGGTGCGCGCGAGGCGAATGTTCTCCCACGCCTCGAAGCCGATCAGCACCAGCGGTACCACTTCCAGCGCCGAGAACACCGAGCCCAGCGCCAGCACGTAATCGGGCACCCCGGTGAAGTACAGGTGATGGAAGGTGCCGACGATCCCGCCGGAGAGGAAGATGACGGTGGAGAACAGCACGGCGCGCGTCGCCGACCGCACCGCCAGCAATCCCAGCCGCGTGAACAGGAACGCGATCACCACCGTGGCGAAGACCTCGAAGAAGCCCTCCACCCAGAGATGGACGACCCACCAGCGCCAGTACTCTGCCGTCACCAGGCTGGTCTTTTGCCCGTACATCAGGCCCGCGCCGTAGAACAGCGGGATCGCGATCGACGCGATGGTGAATAACAGCAGCAGCGAATGGCTTTCGTCCTTCCGCTGCAGCGCCGGCCGCAGCCCGCGCCACATCAGCCACAGCCAGAAGCACAGCCCGCCGAACAGCGCGATCTGCCAGAAGCGGCCGAGGTCCACGTACTCGTACCCTTGCGTGCCGAACCAGAACCAGTTCAGCCCGCCCAGCTTGTTCTGGATGCTCAGCCACTCGCCCGTCAGCGACCCCACCACGACCAGCAGCACCGCGCCGAACAGGATGTTCACGCCCAGGCGCTGCCCCTTCGGCTCCTTGCCGCTGATGGCCGGCGCCACGAACAGCCCGGTGGCCAGCCATGAGGTCGCGATCCAGAACAGGCCGAGTTGCAGGTGCCAGGTGCGCGCGACCGAATACGGCAGCCAGCGGTCGAGCGGGATCCCGTAGAAGCCCGAGCCCTCCACGCCGTAGTGCGCGGTGATGGCCCCCAGCAGCACCTGCACCACGATGAGCGCCGCGACCACGAAGAAGTACTTCGTCGTGGCGCGCTGCGACGGCGTGGCCTGCAGGTCGAGGAACGGATCATGCGTGGCGGGCGCCACGTGCTCCGGCGCCTCGGCCCGCCAGCCGAAGTACCACACCATCCCGCCCACTCCCGCCAGCAGCAGCACGAAGCTGATCACGCTCCACACGATGTTGCTCCCGGTCGGCGTGTTCCCCACCAGCGGCTCGTGCGGCCAGTTGTTGGTGTAGCTCACCCCCAGGTCCGGCCGGTTCGTCGACGACGCCCACGCCGTCCACCAGAAGAACGCCGTCATCTCGCGCAGCTTCGTGGGGTCGGTCACCGCCCCTTTCGGGATGGCGTATTCGTTGCGCCCGTTCGCGAACACGTCGCCGTAGTAGGCGGCGAGTCTCTCGAAGGCGGCGGCGCGCTCCTTCGCGATGACGATCCGTCCCGAGGCGGGGTCGTAGGTGTTGCTGCGCATCACGCGCTGGAGGCGAGCCTTGAGCGCTCCCTGCTGCTCTCCACCCAGCGCCGCAAAGTTCGCCGCGCCCGCTTGCTGCGCCCAGTCGTCGAGCATCAGCACCGACTCGCGATGCAGGTAGTCGGCCGTCCAGTCCGGGGCGACGTAGGCGCCGTGTCCCCAGATCGACCCGACTTCCTGCCCGCCCATCGCCTGCCACACGCCCTGGCCGTTCTGGATGGTGGCGCCCTCGAACAGCACGCGCCCGTCCTCCGCCGCCACCTGCCGCGGCAGCGGCGGCGCCGCGTTCAGCGCCTTGTACCCCGCACCTCCCAGGATCGCGAACGACGCGATGATCACCACCGCCAACGCGATCCACAGCCCCTTGTATGACATGCTTGCCTCTCCTTTATCTCAGCCGTCCATTATCTATCGCCCGGCCGGCATGACGCCTCTAAGGCAGGCGTCCCGCGCGCCGCAGGCCTTCCAGTTTGCCAACCACCGGGGTTGGAGCCGCCGGAGCGCCCGAATGTTGTTCTGCCGGCCGCAAGAAGGCCGCCGCGCGATGCCCCCTTCGTGCCCGCGTCCGCCTACTTGCCCGCTGCGGCCGTCATGACCGCCGGCTCGGTCCTTCCCGGCGCCGGCTTCACGATCACCACTCCGATCATCCCGCCGGTCTCATGCAGCGTGCAGACGTACTTATAAATGCCCGGCACGTTAAAAGTGCGCTGGTAGTTCGCGCCCGGCTGGATGTGGCCCGAGTCGAACATCGCGGCGCCGTTCGGGGTGCGCACGTGCGCCGCAATCGCCACCCGAGCCACGTTGGTCACGACATCGTGCGTGACCTGCGAAGTGTTCCGCCACAGCACGCTCTGCCCCGCCTCGATCGTCACCTGGCGCTGAAGGAACGCCATCTCGCTCATGTTGACCGTCGCGCCCACCCTGCCGCGCGCTCCCTCGACCGCAGTCCGCACCATCTTCGCCTGCGCCGCCCGCCGCAACGCCGCGAGCGAGCCCTGCGGGTGGCAGGTCGGTGCCAGCGGCGTCACCGCCTCTACCGCGAAGCGCCGTTTTCCCTGCGCCGGTTCGAAGCGGCCATTCACCTGCACCAGGGTGTTCAGGTTGTCGGCGAACAGGAGCGGGTGTTCGCTCAGCAGGCCTGCCCGCGGCTCCAAGTCGTAGCTCGTGCCGGAGCGGAACGCCGTGAGCCGCAATTGCCGAGTACCCGGCGCCAGGTGCAGACAGCCGCTAAGCTCATTCGTGCGCACCGTCGCCACCGGCTTCGCGGCCGGCTCCGTCGTCGCGGCCGTCCCGCTCTCCGGCGCCTCGTCGTGCGGCAGCATGGCGAGGACGCCGGTGCCCGCACTCTGCGTCGCCGGCACGGCGTCGTCCTGCGCCACGATCATCGCTTGCGGCGCCGGGCCCGCAGCCGCCGTCACCGGCGCCGGCCCCGGATGCATGTAATCCGCCACAGCCACACCCTCGACCGCCAGCATCCCCATCAACCCCTTCGGCATGCGCGCCATCGCATGGTCCATGAAGGGGTACTTGCCCGGCATGTTGGTCACCATCTCGACCAGGGTGGCCCCGCCCGCCGGCGCGCTGATGGTCTGGATGCCGGTCACGGGCGGCGATTCGAGCCCGCCCAGCACGTAATCTTTGCTGAAGATGTGCCCCACCACGTGGAACGACGACGTCAGGTTGGGGCCGGCATTGCCGAACAGCAGCCGCACCGTCTCGCCCGTCTTCGACTTCAGTGTGTACTTGCCGGTGAGCGAGTCGACCGCGCCGTTGAACACTACATAGTCGGGCTGCTCCGCCAGCAGCTTCGCTTCGCTGAAGGCCTGCAGTCCGCTCTTCCCCTTCGGTCCTGCGGTGTAGATCTCCCCCTGCATGACGTAGTATTCGTGGTCGACCTTCGGCAGCCCGCCCGCCGGCTCCACCAGGATCAGCCCGTACATGCCGTTGGCGATGTGGTCGCCGATCATCGGCGTGCCGCAGTGGTACACATAGAGCCCGGGAGTCGCCGCCACGAAAGTGAACGTCTTCTCCTGCCCCGGGGTCACCTGCGTCAGGGCCGCGCCGCCGCCCGGTCCCATCGCGGCGTGAAAGTCGATGGAGTGGACCATCGCGCTGCCCGGCTCGTTGCGCAGGCTCACCTCGATGGTGTCGCCCTCCCGCACGCGGATCATCGGCCCCGGCACCTTGCCGTTGAACGTCCAGTAACGGAACGTGGTGCCCGCCTGCGCATCCAGCGTGCCCACCACTTCCTTCGAAACGAGCTGGATCCTGACCGTCGCCGGAGCGCGATCGCCGACCGGCGGCGGCACCTCCGCCGGGTCGCGCACGATGTTGACGGCCGCTCCGCTCTTCGCCGCCGGCATCTCGTGCGTTTGCTGTCCCACCGCCGCCACGCTCAGCAGCAGCATCGCGGCCGCCGTCACTACCAGCCTGGATCTATGAATACGCTCCATCGTCGTACCCTCCATGACACCTTCATCATGAAAGGTCGTGAGACGATAGGCTGTGACTTAAGTCCGCCACGGCAAGATTTTCTGCTTCGCTCTGTGTTCGCCCTAAAAGGCGAAGGACCGGGAGATTTCCCGGTCCTCATGCCTCCGCCTGTCGCCAGGCCTTAGTCGGCAGCCGCGCTCGCCTGCGGCGTGAACGCGCAGCAGGGCTCCTCGCTCAGCGGGTCGCCGGTGAAGGCGTAGGCCCGCGCGCGCGATCCACCGCACAGCTCGCGGAACTCGCAGTCGTGGCACTTCCCTTTCAGCTGCTCCGGATCCCGCAGCGCCATGAACAGCGGCGACTTGCGGTAGATCTGCCCCAGCGGCTCCCACAGGATGTTGCCCGCCGGCAGAGGCAGGAAGCCCGACGGGAACACCTGCCCGGTGTGGCTGATGAACATGAACCCCTTGCCGTCGCTCACCCCGGTCTGCGCGTGCGCCAGCATCTCCGGCAGCTTCTCCTCGCCGCCCGCCGCGGCCGCCTTCTGCTGCATCAGGAAGCGCCGGTAGTGCGGCGCTTCGGTCGTCTTGATGCGGAACGGCACCCGCTTCGACATCTCGTACATCCGCCCGAACACCGCTTCGGTCTCCTCCGGCGAGAGCAGGTCGAAGGCCTGGCCGCGCCCCACCGGCACCAGGAAGAACATGCTCCACAGCACGATCTTCTGCTCTTCCAGCAGCTTCGCCATCTCCTCCAGTTGGTGGAAGTTGCGCCGCGAGACGGTGGTGTTGATCTGCAGCGGCAGGTGCACCTCGCGCGCCCACTTCGCGCACTCCAGCGTCTTGGCGAACGAACCCGGCACGCCACGGATGCCGTCGTGCAGCTCCGGCGTCGCGCCGTCGAGCGAGAGCGCCAGCCGCGCCAGCCCCGATTCCTTCAGCTTGCGGATCGAGTCGCGCGTCAGCAGCGGCGTCGCGCTCGGCGTCAGCGACGTCTTCACGCCCTTCTGCGCCGCGTACTGCGTGATCGCGAACAGGTCCGAGCGCTTCAGCGGATCGCCCCCGGTCAGCACGAAGATCGGCACCCCCATCTCCGCCACCTGGTCCACCAGGTGGAAGCCTTCCGCGGTCGAGAGCTCCAGCGCCGAGCGCAACGGCTGCGCGCTCGCGCGGCAGTGCGCGCATTTCAGGTCGCACGCCTGCGTCATCTCCCAGATCACCACCAGCGGACGCTCCGCGAATTCCTGCTTCAGTTCCCGTCTCATACCTTCCCCCTTATTGCCTGCCGGCCCGCGCTTCCAGCGCTTCCGCCCGCGGGAACAGGATCTCGTTCTCCAGGTGGATGTGCTGGTTGCGCTCGCGCTCGAATTCCTCCAGCGCGTTGTACAGCGCCCGGAACGAATTGCATTGCTCCTTGGGCGTGTCGTAATCCTTGCTCAGCTTGCGGATCTCCCGCAGCTCGAGCCCGATCGAGTCGTGTTCGGACCGCATCATCCGGATCGGGTTCTTCACCGTGCCGAAAGTCGGCGCCGCCACCGCCTCGCCACCCGCCGCCGCGTCTTCCATCCGGATGATGTACGGAAAGAGCACCTGCTCTTCCTTCATCATGTGGCGCACCATCTCGTCCGCCAGCACGTGGAAGTGCCGCTGCACCTTCGCCAGGTCGTGATGTTTCTGCCCGTGCGCGCTCAACACGCTGCCCAGCAATTGCTCGATGCGCGGCAGCGCGCGCCGCACGTATTGGTGGTGGAAATTCACGATGTGCGCCACCAGCTGCGCCAGCGATTCCGCGCTCCAGTCCCGGGCCTCCGCGCTCTCGCGCGCGTCCCGTACTTCCTGCAGCGCGGCCTCGACCTCGGCCAGCGCCACCCGCGCCTCGTTGCACGCTTCCTGCAGCGTCTTCTCGCCTCCGCAGCAGTAGTCGATCCCGAACTCTTCGAAGAGGCTCGCGGCGCGCGGCGTCTCCAGCGCGATCTCAGCTACCGTCTTCGCTGTCTTCGTCGTCATGATCACTCCTTCTTCCCGGAATCTATCGGCCCGGTATTGCCTGCGCCGTGACCGCTCGTACCCCCGCTCGTGATGTCCATCACAGGGAGACTCCGAGCGCGATCAGCACCACTGCGATCGCGGTGTACGCCAGTTCCGTGAACCCCAAGCGCTTGAGCGCGACCCGCTTGGGCGTGTGCGCGAACCGCCAGAACCCGCGCGCCAGCAGCGGCACGAACCCGAGCACCGCCAGCAGCGGCAGCTCTCCCTGTTGCCACGCCCACAGCAGCGCTGCCAGTATGGCGGCCTGCAGCATGAGGAACAGCCAGCCGGCGCGAAGGTCGGCGCGCCGTCCCGCGTGCCGCAATGCGTCGATCTCGACCTGGACGTAGGCGACCTGGTTCAGGGTGAGCGCGGAGGCCAGCACCGCCAGCTCGAGCGCCATGCCGTCGGCGCGGCCGCATAGCCCAACGTATGCCGCCGGCGCGCCCACCGCGAACGCCACGGCGACGACGAGCTGCGATTCGCTGCGCGTCAGCAGCCACTGCGTCGCGTAGCCCGCAAGGCCGATCGCGGCAAACAGCCCCAGGATCTTGTAGGAGACGAAGAGCAGGCTCACGCCGCCGGCGACCGCCGCGACCGTTGCCCAGAGCGCCAGGCGTGCGCGCGCCGCTGCGACCTCCGCCGGCCCGTTCGCGCGCACGATCCCCACGCCGAGCAGCGCATCGAGAGGCGTGCGGGCCAGGAAGACGGCCAGGGCCGCGACCACGATCGCGCCCCACGCCATCCAGCGGTCTCCGCCGGCACGCGCGGCCACCGCGGTGCCCAGTACCAGAGGTGCGGCCAGCAGGCCCCACGCGCCATGTTCGCGCGGCCACAGGACGGCGCTGCGCACCGGCGCGGGGAGAGCAGATTCAACTAGAACCTTGCTAGTCACACCCGCATCATCGCTGCCGGAAAGACTTGTTGCCGTGATTTCGGCTACAGCCGTTTGTGACAGGTGTCACACGGCGAAGTGCTTGAAGGAAAAGCGCTTAGGAGTGCCCTGCTACGAACCGACCATCTGCTCCAGCTTGTTCTTGTCGCGCAGCACGACCGCCGAACCCTTCACGTCGATCAGCTTGCGCTTCTTCAGGTCGGCAAAGGCGCGCGTGACCGTCTCGCGCGAAGCGCCGATGAGCTGCGCCATCTCCTCGTGCGTCAGCGTCACGGTGATGCGCGGCTCCTTGCCGTCATGCCCGGCCGACCACTCCAGCAGCAGCTTGGCCAGCTTCGCCGTCGCCGAGCGCGAGAGCCCGAGCGACCGGATCTCCTCGTACGCTGTGTGATAGCTGTTGGAGAGCTGGTTCGCCACCTGGAAAGCGGCATCCGCATGGTGCTTCAGGAAGTTCAGGAACTTGTCGCGCGGCACGAACTTCGCCTGCGCCGGCTCCAGCAGCTCGACCGTCACCTCGTACTCCCGCCCCGAGACCGTCGCGCTCAGCCCCAGCACCTCCCCGGGCTCCGCGATCTTCAGGATCAACGTCTTGCCGTCCGAAGCCGAGGTCGAAAGCTTCGCCTTGCCGCCGCACAGGATGAAAATGCCGCGCGGCGCCTGCCCTTCCACGAACAACAGCGCCCCTTTCGGATACGCCGCCGCGGAGGTGATCTCCTGCAGCTCTTTTACGGCAGCGTTGGAAAGGTTGCAGAACAGGCGGTCTTCGCGGAATGGACAGGTGATACAGCTCTCGATGATGTCGAGCCCGTACGGTGAGCGCATGATGAGTAGTTCCTTATCTAGTTCTTCATGATACTCCCATAGCGACCAAGGGTCCTCTGTGACGTGCGTCACATACCCCTATACCCCAATGGGTCAGGTGTCACACCGCCCAAACCCGCCAAACTAGCTGGATTTCCAGCTCTTGTACGCGACAGCCGCGGCTTTGGTCAGCGCGCTCAGCTCGCGCAGCAGCGCCATTCTTTCCCCTACTCGAACCTCGGCCGCAGGTCGCCGAACGTCACTTGTTGCGGGAACTTCTCGAACAGCGGCTGCGCGAACTCGTACAGGCCGGAATGGAACAGGATCGCGCGCCGCTGCGGCGCGACGCTCAGCCACGCCACCAGCCGGTCGTTCTCCTCTTTCGTCATCACGCGCACCGCGACCGCCGTGGCCCTCAGTTCGTCGGCGCGGTCGAGGACGCGCGCGATCTGGTTCTGGTCGTCCACGTTCACGAACTCCAGCTTCAGCGGCGCGGCCTTCGCCAGCCGCCGGAAGTAGCGCGCGCCTGCGTCGTAGTACTGGATGGGAAAGATCGCCTTGGTGTCTTCGACCACGATGGTCTCGGCCAGCGCGAACCGCACGGGCTGCCCGCCGATCACGGCCTTGTTGCCCTGCGCGCGCACCGGCGCCGTGCCCAGGATCACGCCCTTGCCCTGGTAGCCGACCAGCTCGTCGTCGTAGCGGTCGCCCGGCATGATGACGTGCACGCCGCGCTGCGCCAGGTAATAGGCCGCCTTCACCTTGCCGTCGGAGTCGCCGCAGCCCACCACCACCTGCATGCCGCGGCGCATCGCCTGGCTCACCAGCGCCGAGATGCCGTGCGTGTCCTCCAGCAGGCCGAACTGCCCCGCGACATGCGTCGTCGGATACTCCACCTTGTCGAGCAGCACCTCGAACCGGAAGACGCCGTTCTCGTCGGGCGCGTACCACTTCTCGCCCTTCTTCGCGACCAGCGTGCCGCTCAGCGGATGCACCTCCACCGGCGCGGCGTTCACGATGTACCGGATGAAGCGCCCCTCGTGCCACCCGATGATCTGCTGCGGCGGCAGCGCGGCGCCGCTCATGTCCCACTTGAGCTGGTAGCTCAGCCAGTCGCGCGAGACGCGGTCCACCTGCGCGCCCAGCCGCGTGTCGGGCGCGACCTCGATGCGCGACTCCCCCAGGATCAGCGTCTTCGCGCCGCGCGGCGCCGGCACGCTGCCTTGCAGCTCGACGTCGCCGAACTCCGGCGCCGGCTTGTTCTGCGCCAGCGCGTCGAGCAGCTTCGCTTCCCCCGCCAGGCCGATCATGCGCGCCTGCTCCGCCGCCGCTCCGAAGTCCTGCGGGCGTCCCGCGCCGCACTCCGACCCGCTGAACGCCAGGATGCCCCGCGCCAGGAACTTGCGGTAACCGTCGCTGTCGTCGCTGGCGATCGCGCGGTAGCGCTCCCGGGCGTCGCAGTTGGGCTGGTCCTTCGCCCGCCACAGGATGTACGCCACGTCGCCCATCACGAATTCGTCCGGGCTGCGGTACTGCTGGTAGAAGTCGATCAGGTCTTTGCGCAGCGCGGCGCTCTGCGTCTGCCAGAAGCAGGAGTAGCACACCGCCGGCGTGGCCAGCGCGCGGTGCGGCCGCGACAGGTAGCCCCACACCGCGAGCCCGCCGGCGATCGCTCCCAGCAGGAAACCGCCGACGAAGCGCTTCATCTAGCGGCGCTCCAGCTCGTCGGCTTCCCGGCGCAGCTTGCGGATGCCGCTCACCAGGATGAACAGGTACACGATGTGGATGGCCCACGTCGCGACGATCGCGGCGTACAAGTAGCTCATCGCGTCCCCCTGACCGCGCCCATGGCGTGCGCCTCTTCGATCTCCAGCCGCAGCCGCTCCATCGTGTAGCGCACCCACACCAGCAGGACGCCGAACAGCAGGAAGGCCGCGAAGTTGATGAGCAGCGCGTGCAGCATCGCGGGATCGATGCCCGAACCTTCACCGCCGCCCAGCACCGGCTGCGGATGCTGCGTCCGGAACCAGCGGATGGACATGTACACCAGCGGCACGTCCACGAAACCGAAGATGGCCAGCGCCGCCGCCAGCACCGGCGTCTGCCCGCCGGCGGCGTAGCGCCGCAAGAGCAGGTAGCTCACGTAGATCAGCCACAGCACCAGCGTCGAAGTCAGCCGCGCGTCCCACGTCCACCAGATGCCCCACACCGGCTTCGCCCAGATCGGCCCGGTCACGAGCACGATGGTGCAGAACACCACGCCCACCTGCGCCGTCGCCAGCGCGAACGCGTCGATGCCTGGCCTGCGCTTGATCAGGTACGCGATCGACGCCAGGAAGTTCGTGAAGAACAGCAGGAACGCCACCCACGCCGACGGCACGTGGTAATAGAAGATGCGGAACACGTTGCTCAGCTCGGATTCCTTGGCGGTGTTCGCCGTCGGAACGTAGATGGAAGGCGCGGGCTTGCCGATGTACGGCTCCAGCGGATTGGGCGAGCTGCCCAGCGCCTGGTACGCGCCGTAGCTCAGCAGCGCCAGCGTGATGATTGCGAGGATAGGAAAGGCTCTTCTCATGATCGGATCATTCCGCGTGCAAAACCGTTTCAAATAAGACCAGACATAAGGCCGTGAACGCCACGTCGTAGCCGACCAGCAGGCTCATCGCCAGCTTGGGCGATTCTCCCACCAGCACCGCGGTCGTGCCCGTCACCATCCCGATGATGGCCGGCAAGCTGATGGGGAAAAGGATGAGCGGCAGCATCATCTCACGGCTGCGCGTGCGGAGCGAGAGCGCCGCGAAGAACGTCCCGTTCACCACCAGCGCCCACGTCCCCAGCAGGAAGATCCACAGCAACTGCACCGGCGGGCCGATGGAGCGCAGGTTGTAGAACATCACGAAGATGGGCACCACCGCCGCCTCCACCACCGCGATGAACAGGAAGTTCCCCAGCGCCTTGCCGAGGAACAGCGCGTTCGGCGGCGCCGGCGAGATGCGGTAGGCGTCGAGCACCTGGTTGCGCAGCTCGCGCGCCCACGCCTGGTTGAGCGCCACCGTTGCGGCGAACAGGAAGGCGGTCCAGATCAGCCCGCCCGCCATCTGCCGCGATTCCTCCGCCGTCGGGTCGAACGCGAAGCTGAAGATGATCACCACCAGCAGCGCGAAGAACAGCATGCCGTTGAGCGCATCCTTCGAACGCCACTCCAGGCGAATGTCCTTCGCCAGCGTGGTGCGCGTGACGTGGACGAGCGCGCTCATCGCCGCGCCTCCGGAGCGCCGGCGTCCACGCCGGCCGGCGCGGAGGCGTCTCGCCTCCGCGAGCGAGAGCCCACGCCGCGGCTCGTGATCGCGCCCGCCGCCAGCGTGATGGATTCGTCCGCGACCTCGGCCAGGTGCGCCGGCTGGTGCGTCACCACGAAGATGGTCTTGCCCTGGTCGCGCATCTTGCCGAGCAGCTGCGCCATCGCCGCCGCCGAGCCGAGGTCGAGGTTCGAGAACGGCTCGTCGAGCAGCAGCAACTGCGGGTCGTGCAGCACCGCGCGCGCCAGCGAGAGCCGTTGCCGCATCCCCTGCGAGTAGTCGCCCACGCGCCGCGCCAGCTTGGGGTCCAGCCCGACGGCGGCGATGGCGCGTTCCCACACCTGCGGGTCATGGATGTCATAGAGCCCGGCGAAATACGCCAGGTTCTCCTGGCAGTCGAGCTCGTCGTAGAGGAACGACGAGTGGCTCATGTAGCCGAGCCCGCCGCGGCGGGCGGCCTCGCGCGGGTCCCGGCCGAAGACGCGCAGCTCGCCGCGCGTCGGCCGCGAGAGCCCCGCCATCATGCGCAGCAGCGTGGACTTCCCCGCGCCGTTCTCGCCCAGCACCGCGTAGAGGCGTCCGGCGGGAAACTCGGCCGTGACCTCGCGCAGCGCCGCGAAGCGCCCGAAAAGCTTGGTGACTTCCTGAAGGCTGACGGCCGGCGGCGTCCCGCTCGGCGCGTTGGGCGTGGTGGACAAGACTTACTTGGTGGACTTCGCTGCCGGAGCTTGGGGCGCGGAAGTTGTCGCCGGAGCCTGGGTCGTCGTCATCGCGCCCGCCGCGGCGGCTTCGCCTTCTTTCGGCGCGTACTTCGACGCGCACTTGGCTTGCAGCTTCTTGGCGTGGAAGACGCCGTCGCGCCCGAACTCGCCCTCGGCCAGCGCCTGCGAGTTGTCCACGAACGTGTCCGGAGGCGCTTCGCTCCCCGAGTAGATGACCGCGAGCTTCTGTTCCTGCTCGATCAGTTCGAAGTGGATCTTCGAGCCCTGCCGCTGGATCGATCCCGGCACCACGTTGCCCGCCACCCGCAGCCGCTTCGAGTAGGCGTCATCGCCCATCTTGCGCAGCTCCGCGATGGTCACGTAGTAGCTCTTGCTCTCCTCCACCCCGGTGAAGGCGAGGTAGCCGAGTGAGAGCACGATGACCGCGGTGGCGATGCCGAACCGGAGGTAGCGACTGCGCTCGTTCGAAGACATAGACAGACCTGACTTTACGCCCCTGCGTCCCCTCGTTTCAACCGGCGCAGCAGCGGAATAAGTCCATCCTACGGAAGGGCTAGAACCCCCGGCTGTGACGCGCGTCACAACCCGCGGGTCGGAGAGTCGTGACGGCCGGAAGTTGCTGATCGCTAATCGCTAATCGCTAGTCGCTGTTTCTACCCGTGGCCGGCGGCCTTGGCGTGGCGCTTGGCTTCCTTGGCCATCTCGTCGTCGGGGAAGGCCTCGGCGAACTTCTGCACCATCGCAGCGCCCTCGGGGCTGCGCGTCAGCGGATACATCGCCGCCCGCCGCACCGCCTTCTCCAGGTTGCCGTCGGAGAGCACGCGCATCAGCGAATCGAGCGTGCGCTGCCCCGGGATGGCGGCCAGCGCCTGCACCGCCTGGGTCAGCATCTTCACCTTGCCGTGCTCGTGCTCGAAGAGGAAGTTCTCGAGCGCGTCCTGGCAGCGCGGGTCCTTCAGGAACAGCATGTCGGCGAAGACGTCTTCCAGCACCTGCGGGTCCATCTCGCGCAGCGCGGTGGCGAAGACGGCGGCGCGGTCCTTGTTGCGGCTGTCCATGAGCGCGGTGACGGCGGCCTTTTGCACGCGCGGATCCGGGTGCTTGAGCACCGGCGCGATGACCTGGAGCAGCTCGGGATCCTTGAGTTCGCCCAGCAGCTTGCAGCCGTTGCGGACTACGAACCACCTGTCGCTCTTCAGCTGCTGGCGCGCCAGCACCAGCGCCGCCGGGCCGATGCGCGCGATCAGCCGCAGCAGCGCCAGCCGCACGGGCGCCTGCGGCTCGTCCTCCAGTTGCTGGAAGACCTTGCTGATGGCGGGCGTCCCCGACCAGCGCAGCAGCGTGGCCGCGGTGCGCGTCCACGGCAAGTCGTCTTTCTTCTGCACGAAGATCTCGACCACGCGGTCCACCGCGTGCATCGTGAGCAGCTCTTTGAGCGCGGCGCCGCAGCAGGCCGCGTGTCCTTCCTCGCTCGCCTTCTTCTCGATCGCGGTCCCGATCGTCTGGATGAGCTTGAAGTCTTCATACAGCGCGCTCGTCTTGGTGAGCGCGACCAGCGAGTTGATGAGCTGCCGGTGCAGGAATTCGCTGTCCGACTTCTTCTCCAGCGCCCGCACCAGCCGCTCGCCCGTCTTCTGCCAGAAATCGGTGCGCACGCCGGCCATGGTGCGCAGCAGCTCGGGCACCCGCCCCATCTCCTCCGGCGGCGGATTGCCGGGCTGGTCGAGGAAGGCGAGGTACTGGTTGCCGAGCGCGGTCGCGGAATCGAAGTCCGGCTGCTTGATCAATTCCTTCAGGTGCTCCAGCAGTCGCCGGTACGAACCCACGTCGAACTTCTCGAGCGCCAGCAGCCGCGCGGTCTTCTCTTTCGATTTCAGCGTGACCCAGGAGAGCTCGTCCTGGATGCGCTTGACCGTCGTCGGCGGGATGGAGTACTGCTTCACGAACTCCGCCAGCTTCTTCGCCAGCCGGTCGGCCATCTGCGTGGTCTGCAGGCTGCGCATCAGCACGCGGATGACTTCCTCTTCCACGATCACCGCTTCCGAGCCGGAGGGCGCCGACACCAGCCGGTCCATCGCCCACTTCACCGCCGTGTCTTCGATGATCTCCGCCGCCATCTGGTCGGGCGGCAGGTTGCGCAGCTCTTCGCGCCGGGCGGGCGGAAAATTCTGCAGCACGAACTCCGGCCGCATCTCCTTGATGATCTTCGCCAGCTCGGTGTACGAGCGCTGCTGCGGACCCTGGTTGGAATCCATCAGGCTGGAGGTGAAGAAGCCCGAGACCATGTTCTCGATGTCCGCCGGACCACCCGGCGCCGGCGGCTGCACCACCACGCTCGACCCGCCGATGGAGGCGCCTCCTCCGGCTCCGTAGCCTCCGCCGCCGTAGCCTCCGCCGCCACCGCCAGGTCCGCCCGGTCCACCGCCGCCGGGACCGCCACCTTCGCCGCCGCCGGGGCCACCGCCACCCGGCCCAGGGCCCCCCGGGCCTCCCCCGCCTGGCTGGTAGGTCGAACCGTATCCGATGCCCGTGCCGCTCGAGCCCAGCATCTCGGCGTAGCCGCCGCCTCCGCCGCCGCCGCCCTCACCTGGACCGCCGCCGGGACCACCGGTCCCGCCTCCGCCGCCCGCTCCGCCCCCGCCCTGGATGCCGGTCTGCGTCAGGAAGGCGTCGAGGCTCTGCAAGCCCGGGTTCGGGTTGTGCAGCTCGGCGAAGGCCTTCGCCATCAGGAACGATTCCGAATCCATGTCGAGCAGCGTGTCGCCGCTCTCGGTGCGCTGTTGGTTCTTGCTCGCGGGGAACACGCGCACGAACTCCAGCGGGTTCGCTTCCAGGTAGCGCGACAACCCGCCGAACTCCTCGATGTCCTTCGCCGGCTTGGCCAGCACGCCGATCGCGCGCTTGTACGCCGCCAGCGTCATGCCGACCTCGAACGTCACCGCTCCGATGCCGCGCTTGAGAAACTCGTTCTCCAGCGTGTTCAGCGACTTCTCCTGCGTCAGGATGTTGTTGATCAGGATGCGCTGGTCGACGAACCCGATGGTGAACTGCCGGGTCTGCTTCACGATCTCGTTCAGCATGTTGAAGCTGTTCTGGAACGGACCTTGGGCCGCGTTGTGGTCGGCGGAGAACATCCCGACCATCTTGATGATCATCTGCAGCGAGCGCGCGTACTTGATGCCCTGGATCTTCAGTTGATTGCGCTCGATCGCCATGTCGGGGACAAACCTCGATCCTGGGGGCTGGTTTCCTGGGGAGAAGCGTTATTGTGCCACAACTGATCCTTCCCTGCGGCACCGCGCGTCACCCCAAGGTATGACGAAAGTCACCTCGGGCGGCGGCGTATAATCGCCTGTTACAAGCCACTTCCAGCCCATTTCGGCACAGAGAAGGCGGGTCCCCATGACGAACAACCGCACCAACGGCAACGGCGCTCTTCCCGCGCTGCGCGGCGAGTGGGTCGCGAAGCGCAAGGCGGAAGCCGCGCGCACCGGCGACTCCAACCTCAGCCAGATGCACTTCGCCCGCAAGGGCGTCGTCACCGAGGAGATGGCCTACGTCGCGCGGCGCGAGCGGCTCACCCCGGAGCTGGTGCGCGACGAGGTCGCGCGCGGCCGCATGATCATCCCCGCCAACGTCAACCACCCCGAGCTGGAGCCCATGGCCATCGGCGTCGCCTCGCTGTGCAAGATCAACGCCAACATCGGCAACTCGGCCGTCACGTCGAATATCGACGAGGAACTGAAGAAGCTGCACACCGCGGTGCACCACGGCGCCGACACCGTGATGGACCTCTCCACCGGCGGCGACATCCCGGAGATCCGCAACGCCATCCTGCGGCACTCGCCCGTGCCCATCGGCACCGTGCCCATCTACGAAGCCATCGCGCGCGTGAAGCGGCTCGAGGACCTCAACGCCGACATCATGATCGAGGTCATCGAGGAGCAGGCCCAGCAGGGCGTGGACTACATGACCATCCACGCCGGCGTCCTCATCCAGTACGTGCCCCTGGTCGCCAGGCGCATCACCGGCATCGTCTCCCGCGGCGGCGCCATCCTCGCCC
Organism: Terriglobales bacterium; assembly: GCA_035457425.1. Lineage (NCBI taxonomy): Bacteria > Pseudomonadati > Acidobacteriota > Terriglobia > Terriglobales > Terriglobales bacterium. Next base: position 35,093 of record DATIBR010000074.1, on the reverse strand, counting down.
AGTGGATGACCCACCACCACAAGCAGAACTTCCTCTACGAGCGCTTCGACGACCTCTGCAAGATCTTCAAGAAGTACGACGTCTCGTTCTCGCTCGGCGACGGCCTGCGTCCCGGCTGCGTCGCCGACGCTTCCGACGAAGCCCAGTTCGCCGAACTCAAGACCCTGGGCGAGCTGACGAAGAAAGCCTGGGAGCACGACGTCCAGACCATGATCGAAGGCCCGGGGCACATCCCGATGGACAAGATCAAGGAGCAGGTGGACCTGGAGAACGAATGGTGCTACGAGGCGCCGTTCTACACGCTCGGGCCGCTCGTCACCGACATCGCGCCCGGCTATGACCACATCACCAGTGCCATCGGCGCGGCCATGATCGGCTGGTACGGCGCTTCCATGCTGTGCTACGTCACGCCCAAGGAGCACCTCGGCCTGCCCAACGAGAAGGACGTGAAGGACGGCATCATCGCCTACAAGATCGCCGCCCACGCCGCCGACATCGCCCGCCACCGCCCCGGCGCCCGCGACCGCGACGACGCCCTCAGCTACGCCCGCTACACCTTCGACTGGAACAAGCAGTTCGAGCTCTCGCTCGATCCCGAGACCGCGCGCTCCATGCACGACGAGACCCTGCCCGACGAGCGCTTCAAGGACGCCGCCTTCTGCTCCATGTGCGGCCCCAAGTTCTGCTCCATGAACTACTCCTCCAAGGTGGACGAGTACAACAAGAAGGAGCACGGCCTCGAGAAGCAGGATTACAAGGAGCTGGTGGAGAAGCTGGTCTCCATCGGCGGCACCACCAACCGGTAGCGTCGGCGGCTCGCCGGCTGTGGCGCGGGCGTCCTCGCCCGCGCCCTTTGACTTGCACTTTCACTTGCAGGTAGGCGCCGGCGACTCGCCGGCGCTTTTCTTTCGGAGGGGCGCGCCTTCAGACGCGCCGTAGCTGTCGCAGAGCAGACTCCGAGCCGGCTTCAGCCGGCGACGCTACTCCTCTTCGCCGTCGGCCAGGTCGGAGATCCGCTTCACGCCATTTTGCTGCTGCTGCGGCTTCGCCGACGCCCGGCTCTTCGAGTTCTTCGGCGCGCCGTGGTACACGATCTCGTCTTCCGCGACCATGTCCACGTCGTCGGCCGCATAGCGCTGCGCGCGCTTCGGCGAGGGCTTGGGCGCGCTCGCCGGCGCCGCCTTCTGCTGCGCCGTCTTCGGCTGCGCTGGCGGTTTCGTAGCGGCCGGCTTCGGTTGCTGTTGCGGCCGAATGGTCGCGGAGCCGAACGGCACGTCCTGCCGGATCTGGTTGCTGTTCACCTGCTGCTGGTTGCTGAGCGGCTGCGCCGGCATCCGGTTCTCGTACGCGCCCCACCCCGCGGTGATCAGGACCGCGAGTCCCGCCGCGGCCACAAGGGCGCGCTTCATCGCGCGGCTGCCCGCCCGCTCTTGGACCGCCGGCAGGACGCCGGCTGGGGCGGCAGCGACCCGCTGCCGCGCTCGTTCCCGCTCCGCTTCCCTGCGCTGCGCCTCGACCAGCGCCGCGGCGCCGGCGACCGCGCGCCGGCGCTCCTCCTCCAGCCGGCGCTCGCGCTCCGCTGCCGCCAGCTCGTGCGCCACGCGCTGCCGCTCCTGCTCCTCGGCCGACAAGCGCGCCGCTTCCGCTTCGCGCCGCTCGCGCTCGCTTTCTTCCTCCCGCCGCCGCGCGGCCAGCTGCGCTTCCCTTTCGGCCGCCAGCCGCGCTTCTTCCTCGCGCTGCCGCGCCTTCGCCGCCTCGCGCTCGCGCGCCAGCCGGGCTTCTTCCTGTTGCCGCCGCTCGGCTGCTTCGCGCTCGCGGGCCAGCATCGCTTCGCGTTCCACGCGGCGCCGCTCCGCTTCTTCCTGCTCGCGTCGCGCGCGCTCCGCGCGCTCGGCCGCCTTCTGCTCGGCCCGCTGCTTCTTCTCCGCCTCGCGCGCCAGCTCCTGGTCGATCACGTCCTGGCGCCGCGCCTTGCGCGAATCGTGCACCTGGGCGCCCAGCCGCCGGAACGGCGCGAGCAATTGCTGGAAGCCTTCGGCCAGGAGATTGCGCCGCGCCCTGGCGCCGCGCAGCGCAGCCGCCGCTTCCTCGTCGAGCGGCAGGCCCGCCGCGACGAACACCTCGGCATCGTGCTCACCCGCGAACTTCACTGCGTGGCGGAGCGCTTCGGGGGTGCGCAGGCGGTCGAGCTGGATCTCCAGGTCCGCGGGCGTGACGCGGAACGTGCCGGGATCGACTAGCTCGATGGTGTAGCCGCGCGCGCGCAGCTCTCCGATCAGCGGCGCGGCCTCTTCGGCAAAACGGGTGACGATCCGTGCGACGGGCATGGACGTGCCTCTTGCGTCTTGGATTCGACAGGCTCCGGGCGCGGCCAGGGGCCGGAGCAGTGGCTGGCTACTTAGAAGCGGAGTAGAAGCTGCGGGGCTGCTTGGGGGGAGTCGCTGGCTGCCAGTTGTTAGGTGCTAGTCGCCGGGCAAGCCCCCGGCTCCTGACATCGAACATCGAACAACTCGCGACTAGTTCACTTCCGCGTAGTCCATGCCGTCGGCGAACTGCAGCCCGGCGATGACCTTGGCGCGGTACTGCACTTCCAGGTAAGCGGTCAGGATCTCGATGTGCATCAGCTCGCGCTCGGTCGGGCCTTTGCACTCGGTGCGCGCCTGCTCGAGCGAGAGATAGCGCTCGTGCGCGAAAAGGAATTTGTTGATGGCCGTGTGCATGGCCACTGAGTCTAGTCCTCGCCCGAAAACGGCGAATCCTGCGAATACCTTAGCCGCCGATACATTCGCTGCGTAGCGCGCGTCAGGCCCGTCCCTAGCGCTGTTCGAGCACCGCCGCCGCCCGGTCGAGCGCCCCCGCCAGCACCTCGAGCTGCCTGGTCGTCCGCCCCACGTCGCCCGCGTCGATGGCCTCGTTCACCCCCGGGATGACGACCGCGGCGTATCCGGTGAACTCCCCCGGCGCGTAGATGGCGTGCTTGAACCACGGCCGGTTCGGCAGCCCCTCGGGGATGAGCAGCGCGCGCTCGGCGTCGTGCAGCGTGCGATTCAGCTTCCGGGTGTCGGAGCTCGGGTCTTTTTGCCGCGCGCCGATGGCCTTGCCGGCCGCGGTGAAGCGCTCGGCCGCCTGGTGCGCCGCGGTGAACGACGGTGCCTGCTTCCCGAGCTTCTTCTCCGCCTTCTTCTCCGCGCTCTCGATGTACTGCTGGATCTCCTCGCCGTAGCTCTGGTAGTCGAACGGCAGCACGTCGGTCTGCGCCATGTGCAGCAGCTGGATGCCGAAGACCCGCGCCATCTGCTGCTCGATGGTGAAATCCGGGTCGGCGTTCTTCTTGAACCACGCGAAGTTGTCGAACACCGAGTGGTACACGCCGTAGTCGCCGTTCGACCCGATGTCGTTCGACGGGATGCCGAGGTGCTGGAAGAACGGCGTGTAGTCGGAGCCCGACCCCAGGTCGCCCACCGGAACGTCCTTCGACCGGGCGTTCGGGGCGCGCTCCTGCGAGCCGGTGACGTCGGAATTCGCCGCCTTCTCCTTCTTCTCGCGGTCTTCCTGCTCGCGCTGCTGCTTCCAGACGTCGTACACCGAGCCGCCGCCCTTCGCCGACGGCACCACCTGCGCCGCCTCGCGCGTGAACTGCTTCAGCGTCGGCACCGCCGACGCGCTGAACCGCGGCCCCGACACCGCCGAGTCGGTGTTGAAGTACACCACCGCGTTCGCGAGCTGCTTCTCGTTCTGCTCCACCCACTCGGTCGAGCCGATCAGGCCCTGCTCCTCCGCGTCCCAGCTGCCGAAGACGATCGTCCGCCTCGGCTTCCAGCCGGACTTCAGCAGCTCCCCGATGCCGTGCACCGTCTCCAGCATCGCGGCCGTGCCGCTGTTCGGATCGACCGCGCCGTAGACCCAGGCGTCGCGGTGATTCCCGGCGACCACCCATTCGTCCGGCAGCTCCGTGCCCCGGACCTTGCCGATCACGTTCCAGATCGAGCGATAGGCGTAGTCGAATCGCAGGTGCAGCTTCACGCGCGCCGGCCCCGGGCCCACGTGGTAGGTGAACGGCAGCGCGCCCTGCCAGTCGCGCGGCGTCGCCGGCCCCCCCAGGTTCGCCAGGATGGGCTGCGCGTCCTGGTAGCTGAGCGGCGTCGTCGGGATCTTCGGCAGCGCCTCGGCCTTTTCCGGCGGCGTGCGCTGCGGCGCCGGCAGGTCAGGCACCGACGCCAGGCTCGGCGTCGTCACGTCGCCCGGATACTTGAACAGGTACTCGATCGAGCCGCGCTGCACCGCGCTCGGCGGCCGGTACGCGCCCTTCGGGTACGCGTCGCCCTTGAAGTAGCCGTCGTCCATCGGGTCGGAGTAGATGATCAGGCCCGCCGCGCCCGCGCGCTCGGCCACGTACGCCTTCACGCCGCGGTAGTTCGCGCCGTAGCGCGCGATCACGATCTTCCCGCGGACGTCGATGCCCATCTCCTTGAGCTTGGCGAAGTCCTCCGGCCGCGCGTAGTTCGCGTACACCACCTCCGCTTCCACGTCGCCCGAGGGCGACGAGCCGTTCATCGCCGTCACCACGCGCGGGTCGTCCTGGAAAGGGTCGCCGGCGACGCGCTCCGGCGTCGGGCCGTGCATCTTCACCCCCGCGGGGCCCGTCATGTCCACGCTGATCTCCCGGGGAAAGTTCAGCCACACCTTGTACTCGACGATCTCGGTCTCCAGGCCCGCCTCGCGGAACTTCCGCGCCACGTACTCGGCGGTCTCTTTGTCCTCTGGCGTGCCGGCAAGGTGCGGCTTCGCCGTCAGCGTGCGCAGGTGCTCTTCCGCCAGCTTCGGGTCGGGGACGGCGAGAAACTTCTGGTCGAGCGCGTGTTGCGCGCTCGCGTCACGGAAGCCGGTGATCTCCTTCGGGGCCGCGGCGGGAGTCTGGGCGAACAGGGGGAGGCAGCAGTAGAACAGCAGCAGAGCGCGAGCGGTGCGCATCGGTCAGGTTCCCTCCGGAGTAAGGAACCAGACACTTTACATCATTATTTCCAGGGTCGCCGCAACGCGGTCGGCTCACGCGTCGCGCCCGCCTCGGCTGCGTCGCCCCTCGACCTGCGCTCGCTCCGGTCTCACCCGCCAGTTCAGGCTGCGGCGGTGCGGCCGCGCTGCGGAGCGTCCTTCGCGCCCGGCTGGCGGTGGAACGTCTCGTACTCCACCGGACCCACGCGCAGCGTCACGCTCTCGGCGCTCGCCTTCTCGCCTTCCAGGCAGCGGGTGCAGAGCGCGGCGAACTGCCGCGTGCTGCCGTCCGCGCGCCGGACTTCCACCAGCATGTTGTGACGCACGTGCGCGCGGCACAGCACGCAATGCGTCCCGCCGTTCACCTGGTAGCGGAACTCCGCGTACGCGCTCAGCAATTCCCGCTTCTTTTCCGGCAGGACGGCGCTCGAGGCGTTTTCCAAAGCCGCAAAGTAGTCATCGAGCGCGGCCTGGAAGCGCCGCCGCTCGTGTTCGACCCGCTGATAGTTCGGGGTGTGACCCATACACGCTCTTTCCTGGCACCCCCGCGCCGAAGTGGTGCTGATGAATTGTTATGCACGTTGGGCGGGTTTGGTTGCGGAAAACCCCAGGAATTAAGGACATGCCCCCTTTCCGGCGGCGGACATGTACTCCCGGCAAACCTAAGCTGCGCCTCGATTTATGCCCTTCCAAAGCCGGCGCCGTCGTCCCCGGCGCCTACGGCGGCGTCATCGACAAAGTCCCCTTCGGTGGACCATGGCACAAAAAAGGCCGCCTAAGACCCGAAAGCGCAACGCGGATGTTCGTCGGCATCCGTGTTGCGCTTTTCTGAAGACTGAAGTCTGAAGTCTGCCTTTAGTTCTTGTAGGTCAGCTCGAAGATCGTGCAATCGTCGCCGAACGGCATGCCTTCGGCGTACTCCCGGATGGCCTTGAAGATCCCGTCCAGGCCCTCCGTCTTCACGACGTCCTGCAGCCGCTCGTAGCCGAAGAACTCGCCCGCGCGGTTCTCTGCCTCGGTCACGCCATCGGTCACGACGATCAGCCGGTCGCCGGCGCTGAGGTGCGTGAAGCCCGGCTTGTATTGCGCCTCGCCCAGCAGTCCGACCGGCAGGTTCGATTGCTCGAGCTTCGTGATCTTCGAACCGCTCACCACCAGCGGCGGCACGTGTCCGCAGTTCACGTACTCCAGCCGCCCGTCGGGGAAGAGCTTGCCGATCATCAGCGTGGCGTACTTCTCGCCCAGTTCCTTCTGGCAAAGGAAGGTGTTCGCGGTGCTGACGATCTGCTCCAGCGGCACCCCGGCCAGCGCCTGCGAATACACCAGCCCCTGGATGATCGAAGCCATGATGGCGGCCGTGATGCCCTTGCCGCACACGTCGGTGATCACCACCAGCAGCCCGTCGTCGGTCTTCACCAGGTCGAAAAAGTCGCCCCCGATGTCCTTGCAAGGCACGTTCTTCGCCTGGATCTTGGCGAACGGCAGCTCCGGGATGCGCACCGCCATCAGCCGCTGCTGGATGCCGGCGGCGATGGTCATTTCCTGCTCCATGCGCCGCGCCGCCTCTTCCGCCTGCACCAGCCGCGCGTTCTCCACCAGCGCCGCCGCTTCCGTCGCGATCGCCGCCAGGATGTCCTGGCCCACCGTCGTGAGGTCGCGCGAGGCGTACTTGCTGTCCAGGTACAGGACCCCGATCACGTCCGGCGTGATCTGGTTCCCCTTCGCCTCCGCGTGCACCATCTTGCGCCGCAGCGGGATGCAGATCACCGTCCGCAGGTCGTGCGCGATCACGCTTTCGCGCTTCGCCATCCCGCTCGTCTTCATCGTGTCACTCACCAGGAACGCCGAAGCCGAGCGCGCCGCATCCGTGATGATGGACTTCGAGATCGTCTTGTCGTCGCTCAGCGGGCCGCCCTTGGCGTTCCGGCCCGCCGCCAGCCGCAGCGTCCCGTCGTCGTTGCGCAGGAACACGTACCCGCGTTCCGCGCCCGTCAGCCGCAGCGTCGCCTCGATCAGCGTCACCAGGATCTCTTCCAGCACGTTGCTGGTGTTCAGCTTGCGCGCCGCGTCCAGGAAGAACGTCAGCTTCTCCAGGTCCGACCCGGCGTGGCTCTTCAGCTCGATCCCGCTCAGCTGCGTCAGGAACTCGCGCGTCGTGTTGTGCCGGCCCTCCGACGGGCTGAACACCACGAAGATCTCGTCCCGGATCCCAAACTCGATGCGGTCGTTGCGCGCCAGCTTGCGCCGGCCTTCGATCCGCTCCCCGTTCACGAACGTGCCGTGCTTCGACTGGTTGTCGACCACGTAGTAGTCGCCGTTGTCTTCCACCAGTTGTGCGTGCTCGCGCGAGACGCGCGCGTCCGGAATGACCAGGTCGTTCTCCGTCTTCCGCCCCACCCGGAACGGCAGCTTCTTCAAGACGATGCTCGATTGCTCGCCCTTCTGCGAGTACACCAGCTCCGGATAGCCGAGCGGCTTCTCGCCGCCCGGCATGGGCGCAACCCCGGACGTGGATGGAGTGGAGGCCATGGAGAGCGCAGAGTAGCATTTTTCGCGGGCTTAACGCTATGCCGCTCGCCGCGGCTCGCGCCCGTCCACCATCCCCTTCACTCGTGTCCGAAATTTGGCAACCCGCGCTTCCCGCCTCCGTTCCAACCAAGGACAGCGATTTTTCGGCGGAGGAACAGGCTATGTCGCAGCGAGACTTCTGGGGTGGATTCGGCGCCGGCGCGGCTGCCGGCATGTTCGCGGGCATCGGAGCGGCGCTCACCTCGCGCGCGCTGCGCTCCGGCAACCGGGACTCCGACGTCCTGCGCCTGGAGAAGACCGTGCAGATCGGCCGCCCGGTCCACGAGGTCTTCCGCGCGTGGTCGCAGCTGGAGAATCTTCCCGAATACATCGGGATGGTGAAGCGCGTGCGCCCCTTCGGCCGCCGCTCCCACTGGGCCGTCGAGATCAACGGCCGCACCTTCGAGTGGGACGCCGAGCTCATCCAGGTCGTCCCCAACCAGGCGCTGGGATGGCGCTCCGCCTCCGGCCCGCAGCACACCGGCCGCATCAACTTCGCGCCCCTGGGCGACAACACGCTCGTGCACGTCCAGATGAACTACGCGCCCCCGATGGGCGCCTTCGGCCGCGCCGTGCTCGAGACCTTCGACCGCGTCGACCAGTACGTCGAGCAGGCGCTGCGCGACTTCAAGGCCGCGCTCGAAGGCAAGGGACAGGAGCGCGCCACCGGCACCTTCGGAGCGGGCTCGCCCGTGAGCGGCCGCCCGGTCGAGGCCGGCGTCACCACGCCTCCGAGCACGGGCGCGCAGACTTCCCGTTTCGGCAACCAGGAGGAGACGGTCGAGTTCACCCGCCCGCCGGAGGCCAAGTCGTAGGTGATCGTGCGTGTCATGCTGAGCGTCGCAGACGCGAAGCATCTCAGGTGATGAGATCCTTCGCTTCGCTCAGGATGACACGCGTTGCTATTTCGTCGTGGGCGCGCTCTCGTCGGCGAAGAGCTTGAACGTGACCTCGCGCTGGCGCGCGCTCTCTTCCTTGCCGTTCTTCTGGCGATGCTCGATCAGCGTCCCCACGATCTGGTAGTAGCCGTCCTCCGCCCTGCTCTTGGCGGGCCCGCGCCCGATCGTCCCGCTGAACTCGTACCACACCGCGTGCACCGGCTTCGAGGTGAACGTGAGCTTGTCGCCGGTGAGCGACGCCTTCGCGAGATAGTGGTTCAGGATGGTGTCGCGGTCGGTGTCGGTGTCGCCCAGTCGCGAGATGTAGCCGTCCACCCGGCCGTCGTTGATGTCCAGCTGCAGGTCCTCGCCTTCCTGCAGGAAGCTGTAGCGGCCGGAGTAATCCGGCGCGGCGCTCTTGGGAGCGGGATTCGCCTGCGCCCCCGACATCACCGCAAGCAACAAGAGAACGAGCGCCGTCCGCAACGTCTGAGATCTCATACCGCTCCTGAACCGATCACCAATCACAAATCACAAATGTCTACTCCTATCCTCCCACAAGTCGCATAATCGGCGAGGGCGGAGGAAAAGATTCTGCCGGCCGCCGTGGGCGGCATGTTTACTAAGGTATAATCCCGCTACTCTGCCCCAGGATGTGGAAGTCCTTCGTGTCTAGTGCTCCGGTCAGAAGGCCGCTCGTGCCCGCCACTGCAGCCCCGCGCCTGCTCGTGCCCTGGACCCCGTGGTTCGGTTCCTTTCTGCAGAACGTCGGCGACCTCTTTCTTCCGCCTCCGCCGCCGCTCTCGCTGACCTCGAAGCCCGCGCCCTTCTGGCCCGACGTCTTCGTCAACAAGCGCTTGCCCGCGGCGCCCTTCCTGCAATCCGCCGGCGCCCACCTGCTGACCGCCCTCATCGTCTACGTCATCACCTTCGCCTTCATCTACCAGCCGCAGGTCACGCAGGAGAAGAAGCCCGGCGACAAGCTCACTTATTACGACGTGAGCGAGTACCTGCCGCCCATCAATGGCGGCAGCGCCCCCGCGCCCAAGGCCGAAAAGGGCGATCCGGAGTACGCCAGGCAGCCCATCGTCTCGCTGCCGCCCAAGCCCGACAACCGGATGCAGACGATCATCGACCCGGCGCACCCCAACCTGCTCACGCAGGAAGTGAAGATCCCCAACGTGGTGGTGTGGACGCCCATCCCGTCGGCCGTGCCGGTCGCCGCCGCCGCGCGCGGCAACGCCATCACCATGCCGCGGCTCGCGCCCGAAGTCGTCGCGCCCGCGCCTTCCACCGTGCGTAACGTCGCCGACCTCAAGCTGCCCAAGCTGGCCGAGTCGTCGGTCATCGCGCCGCCGCCCGCCGCCGATGACTTGCAGCGCAAGGTCGGCGACATCAACTTCGGCGCCGCCGGGACGGTGGTCAATCCCGAGCTGGTCGTTCCCGTGCAGCGCGCCACCGCCGTGGGCGACCCCGCCGGCACCGCCAAGGCCGAGACCGCCGCGCCCTCCGCCAGCCTCGGGCAAGGCTCCGGCGCGCAAGCCATGGGGCGCCTCATCGCGCTCGGCATCCATCCCACGCAGCCCAGCGGTCCGGTCGAGCTGCCCGGCGGCAGCCGCAGCGGCGAGTTCGCCGCCACGCCCTCGGGACACCCCGGCGCGGCCGGCACGCCCGACAAAGCGTGCTGCGGCTCCGGTCCCGGCGGCACCGGCACCGGCGAGGGCGGTCCCGGCTCGGGCTCGGGCGACCCGCGCGGCGTCTACGTCGGCGCTGGTCCCTACGATCCCGGTGCGGGCGTGCAAGGCAACAACCCGGCAAACTACGCTGGCGGCGCGCCCGGCGGACCGGGCTCGGGCGGCTCCGGCCCGGGCACGAATGGGAATCCGGGGAACCTGAAAGACCTGATGGCGAAGGCGGTGGCGCCGCCGAATCCCGCCGACATCCCGCGCGCGGAGCGTCCTATCGGCCCGACCGGTCCGACCGCTCCGAGAGACGCCGACAACATCAACGACTACACCTTCGGCCCGAAGAAGTACTACACCATGACCATCAACATGCCGAACCTCACTTCGGCGAGCGGCACGTGGATCATCCGCTTCGCGGAGCTGAACCAGACGCGCAGCGCGTCCGCGCTGACGGCGCCGGTGGCGGTGCAGAAGCTCGACCCGGCGTATCCGCCGGAGCTGATGAAGCAGCGCGTCGAGGGCCGCGTGCTGCTCTACGCCGTCATCCACGCCGACGGCCGCGTCGGCGAGGTGCGCGTCATCCAGGGCATCGACGACACGCTCGACCTCAACGCCGTCAAGGCGCTGCTCGGCTGGAAGTTCCGCCCGGCCACCAAGAACGGCGCGCCCGTCGACCTCGAGGCCGTCATCCAGGTGCCCTTCCAGGTGAAGAAGTCGGCATACGGGTTCTAGAACTCCTGAATGGACTTAGAGACCCCAGGACCGCACCCGCTGCTATAGCATCCCCTGCATGCGGCTCATGGGTGCACTGGCGTGCCTGGCGATTGCCGCCGCTTACGTGGTGGTGTGGCCGGGATGGAAACGCGAGCGAGCTTGGTCGGTGGGCGTTCGATTCGTGCTGCGCTGGTTCCACGCCGTTACCTGGGTGCTGATGGCGGCGTGGGTGTGGACGGCGCGTCCCGGCTTCGGCTTGGCAGCGCTGGTTTCCTACCTGATCTTTCTGGCAACGTGGTTCAGCGCGCGCAAAGCCACGGATCCCCGCCAGACCCCATGACAGACTTTTCGCCGCAACCCACTGATTCCAAAACACCGCGCCGAAAAACTCTCGCCTCCGCGCCTAGTTCAGCCGCTTCTCCACCGCGTTGACGACGGTGTTCAGCACCTTCACCCGCGCGAACCACTTGCTGTTGGCTTCGACCACGGTCCAGGGAGCGTAGGGCGTGGAGGTGTGCAGCAGCATGTCTTCGACCGCCGCGGTGTACTCGTCCCACTTGGCGCGGTTGCGCCAGTCTTCTTCGGTCAGCTTGTACGACCGGTAGGGATCGATCTCGCGCGACTTGAAGCGCCGCAGCTGCTCTTCCTTCGAGATCTGCAGCCAGAACTTGCAGATGACCATGCCATACGACGCCTGGTGCGACTCGAACTCGGTGATCTCGCGATAGGCGCGGCGCCACTCGCTCTCGTGGCAGAAGTGCTCCACGCGCTCCACCAGCACGCGCCCGTAATAGCTGCGGTCGAACACCGCGACGTGCCCGGCGCGCGGCAGGTTCCGCCAGAAGCGCCAGAGGTAGTGGTGCGTCTTCTCCTCGCCGCGCGGCGCCGCGTAGGCGGACACCGTGAACCCGCGCGGGTCGAGCATCTCGGTGACGCGCTTGATGGCGCCGCCCTTGCCCGCCGCGTCCCAGCCTTCGAACACGCACAGCACCGGCACCTTGCGCTTGAAGATCTCGAACTCCAGCTCGCGCATGCGCACCTGGAGCTTCCCGATCTGCTCCTCGTACTGCTTTTCCGTGATCTTCTTGTTCGGATCGATGCGCTCAAGCATGGGCCACCTCCGTCTCTTCCTTCACCGAGGCCGTGCTCTTCTTCTCTTCCGGCTTGGCGAGCGTCTTCTTCTCTTCCTCGCGCGCCAGCTCGGCGTCGCGCTTGTGCTCGGCGGTGCGCGCGGCCTTGGTCGCGTCCTTGGCCGCGACGGTGCGCGAGACCAGCGCGGGCATCGCCTTGCGCTTCTCCAGCTCCTCGCGGATGCGCGTGACCACCGTCTCGAAGAACTTCACGCGCGCGTAGCGCAGGTCGTTGGCCGCGATGACCGTCCAGGGTGCGTCCGGCGTGTTGGTCTTCGCCAGCATGTCTTCGATGGCCTCGACCCAGCGGTCGTACTGCTTGTGGTGCCGCTTGTACTCCTTGGTGATCTTCCAGCGCAGCAGCGGGTCGCGCAGCGCCTCCTTGAAGCGCTTCTTCTGCTCCTTCTTCGAGATGTGCAGGAAGAACTTGAGGACGACCTGGCCGTCGTCCACCAGCCAGCGCTCGAACTCGTTGATCTGCTGGTAGGCCTCGCGCCACTCCTTCTTCTTGCAGAGCTTGTCGCAACGCTCCACCAGCACGCGCCCGTACCAGGAGTGGTCGAAGACGGCCATCTCGCCGTCGTTGGGGAGCGCGACCTGGTAGCGCCACAGGAAGTGGTAGCGCTGCTCCAGCTCCGAGGGCGGCGTGCCGGGATACACGCGGTACAGCCGCGGGTCGAGCCGCTCGGTGAGCTTCTTCACCGTCTGCCCTTTGCCGGCCGTGTCCCAGCCCTCGAGGCAGAGGATGATGGGGATCTCGGCTTCCTTGGCGGCGTACTGCAGGCCGCGCAGTTGCTCCTGCAGCTCCGTCATGCGCTTGGTGTACGCGGGCTTCGGCAGGCTGAGTTTGAGGTCGATGGTCTCGAGCATGGCGCCTCTTTCCTTCCAGGGTCGCCGCAACGCTCTCGCCTCGTCCGCCGCGGCGGACTCAGCTCGGCTGCGTCGCCCCTCGCGCTGCGCTCGCGCAGTTCGGCGCTCGCTCCGCGCTCACCCGTCCGGAAGAAGACGGATGTCTCTAGAATCTGGGCCTGGGGCTAGGGAGGGCCACAATCATACGCTTCGGCCCTTTTCGCGCAAGTGATGGCAGGCACTGCCGGTACCAAGCTGGTATCCTCATCCGTTTCCGGAGGCGCCCCATGCGCAAGCCTGCTGTTTCCGCCCTTTTCATCCTTTTTCTCGCTTCCCTGTTGACCGCACAGGACTTCCGCCCCGACCTGGGCTGGCTGAAGTGGCGGAACGTGGGCCCGTTCCGCGGCGGCCGGACGCGCGCCGTCTCCGGCGTCGCCCAGCAGCCCAACGTCTTCTATATGGCGCCGGTGAACGGCGGCGTCTGGAAGACCGAAGACTACGGCCACACTTGGACGCCCATCTTCGACGACCAGCCGACCGGCTCGGTGGGCGCGCTGGCGGTCGCACCCTCGGACCCGAACATCATTTATGTCGGCTCGGGCGAGGGCCTGCACCGGCCGGACCTCTCCATCGGCGACGGCATGTACAAGTCCACCGACGCGGGCAAGACCTGGACGCACCTCGGCCTGCGCGACGCGCAGCAGATCGCGCAGATCGCCGTCGACCCGCGCGACCCGCAGCGCCTGTTCGTCGCGGCCGCCGGACATCCGTACGGCCCGAACGAAGAGCGCGGCATCTACCGCTCGACCGACGGCGGCCGGTCGTTCCAGAAAGTGCTGGGCAAGGATGAGAACGTAGGCGGCTCCGACGTCGCCATCGATCCCGCGAACCCGCAGGTCGTCTACGCCGCGCTCTGGGAAGAGCGTGAAGGCCCGTGGGAGAACGGCGCGTGGGGCTCGACCACCTCGGGCGCCGGCATCTACAAGTCGACCGACGGCGGCGCGACCTGGCAGCAGCTCGCGGGCGGCCTGCCGGAGATGAAGCAGGCGAACCTCGCGATCGCGCCCAGCATGACGTCGCGGCTGTACGCCTCGGTCGCGCTGAAGGCCGGCATCAAGGTCATGCGCTCCGACGACGCGGGCGCGACCTGGCGCCCGGCGACCGACGATCCGCGTCCCAACACGCGCGTCGGTGGCGGCGGCGAGCTGCCGGTGCTGCGCGTCGACCCCAAGGACCCCGACGTCGTCTATTCCGCCAGCATCGTCTCGTGGAAGTCCACCGACGGCGGCAAGACGTGGGCGGCGGTGCGCGGCGCGCCCGGCGGCGACGACTACCAGAACCTCTGGATCGATCCCAACGACCCGAACATCGTCATCTTCGCGGCCGACCAGGGCACGGTCATCACGGTGAACGGCGGCAAGAGCTGGAGCGAGTGGTACAACCAGCCGACCGCGCAGCTCTATCACGCGGCCGCCGACAACGCCTTCCCCTATCGCCTGTGCGCGGGCCAGCAGGAGTCGGGCTCGGTGTGCATCAAGAGCCGCGGCGACTACGGCCAGATCACCTTCCGCGAGTGGACGCCGGTCGGCGTCGAGGAGTACGGCTACGTCGCGCCCGACCCGCTCGACCCCGACGTCGTCTACGGCGGCAAGGTCTCGCGCTTCGACCGCCGCACCATGCAGACGCAGAACATCGCGCCGCGCTTCTTCCGCAGCGCCGACTTCCGCATGCTGCGCACCGAGCCGGTCATCTTTTCTCCGGTGGACAAGCGCACCCTCTACTTCGCCAGCAACTTCCTGTGGAAGACGGTGGACTACGGCCGCAGCTGGCAGCGCATCTCGCCCGACCTGGCGCGCACGAACTACGAGGCGCCCGCGACCATCGGCAAGTTCCTGCGCGAGGAGACCGCCAAGCCCATGCAGCGCGGCGTGATCTACGCGCTCGCGCCCTCGCCGCTCGACATCAACCTGCTCTGGGCGGGCACCGACGACGGCCTCATCCACGTCACCCGCGACGGCGGCAAGACCTGGAGCGACGTCACGCCGCCCGCGCTCCAGCCGTGGTGGAAGGTGTCGCTGCTCGAGGCCGGCCACTTCGACCGCAACACGGCGTACGCGGCCATCAATACGCTGCGGCTCGACGACCTGCGCCCGCACCTCTTCCGCACCCACGACGGCGGCAAGAGCTGGCAGGAGATCGATGCCGGCATCCCGGCGAACGAGAACACCAACGCCGTGCGCGAAGATCCCAAGCGCAAGGGGCTGCTGTTCGCTTCCACCGAGCGCACCGTCTACGTATCGTTCGACGACGGCGACCACTGGCAGTCGCTGCGCAACAACCTGCCGGCGAGCTCGGCGCGCGACGTCATCGTGAAAGACGACGACCTCGTCGTCGCCTTCCACGGCCGCGGCTTCTGGGTGCTCGACGACATCACGCCGCTGCGGCAGCTCACGCCGCAGGTCGCGGCCGAGCCCGCGTACCTGTTCGCCCCGCAGGTCGCGACCCGCGTGCGCTGGAACCTGAACACCGACACGCCGCTGCCGCCCGATACGCCCGCCGGCGAGAACCCGCCCGATGGCGCGGTGCTCGACTACCTGCTGAAGGATGCGAGCGGTCCGGTCACGCTCGAGATCAAGGACGCGGCCGGCAAGGTCGTGCGCCGCTTCTCGAGTGATGACAAGCCGCCGGCGCCCGATCCGAAGCTCGCTATCCCGCCGTACTGGCCGCGGCCGGCGCAGACGCTTTCCGCCGAGCCCGGTTTCCATCGCTTCGTGTGGGACCTGCACTACGCGCCGCTGCCCGGCAAGCCCGACTATCCCATCGCCGCCGTGCCTTACAACACCGCGCCCGATGCGACTTCGCCGTGGGTGCTGCCGGGGCAGTACACCGCCACGCTCGCCGCCGCCGGAAAAAGCTACTCGCGCCCGCTGACCGTGCGCATGGACCCTCGCGTGAAGCTCGCGCCCGCGGCGCTGGCGCAGCAGTTCCAGCTTTCCTATGGCATCTACCAGGACCAGCTCACGCTCGCGCCGGTCATGGACGCGCTCGACGCGCTGCGCGAGCAGCTCGCCGACCGCAAGAAGAACGCCGCGGACAAACCCGCAGCGGCAGCCGCGCTCGCCGCCTTCGAGAAGCAGCTCGCGCCGGTCGCGGGCGGCGGCGCCCCGCCGCGTCCCGGCGTGCCGACGACGGCGCCGCTCACGCTCACCACGGTCGCCGGGCGTCTGGGCCAGCTCTTCACCGTGCTCCAGGAGGTCGACGCAGCGCCGACGTCGCAAGCCGTCGGCAACGTGAAGCAGTTGCGCGGTGCGGTCCCCGGCCTCATCGCAAAGTGGAAAACAGTGACCGGCAGTGACTTGGCCGTGCTCAACGAGAAGCTGCGCGCGCACGGCCTCGCCGAGATCAAGGTCGTGGAGAAGCCGCTAAGTGGAATAGTCGGCGTTGATGTGCACGTATTCGGTCGTAAGGTCGCAGGTGAGGAATGAGAGCGACGCCTTGCCGCGGCCGAGCGCGACTGTGACGTCGTAGCTCGGCTGGGAAAGATAGCGATGGGCCGTGCCGGCGTCGAACGGCGCGGCCCTTCCCTTTTCGAAGACCGCGATGCCGCCGAAGCGGATGGCCACGCGCGCGGGGTCGATCGCGACGCCGCTGCGGCCGGCAGCGGCGAGGATCCTGCCCCAGTTGGGGTCGGCGCCTGCCCACGCCGTCTTCACCAAGGAAGAGGTTGCGATGGTCTCCGCGACGCGGCGGGCTTCCGCCGCGTCGCGCGCCTGCTCGATGCGCAGCCGCACCACGTGCTTCACGCCTTCGCCGTCCGTGACGATCTGCTCCGCCAGCGACTGGCAGACCTCGAGCAGCGCCGCCCCGAACGCCTTGCTGCCACGGGCCAGCCGCGCGCCCGACGCCCCGCTCGCCAGCAGCAGCATGGTGTCGTTGGTCGAGGTGTCACCATCGACGGAGATGCAGTTGAAGCTCTGGTCCGCAGCGGCGCGCAGCGCCCGCCGCAGCTCCGCCGGCGTCGCCGCCACGTCCGTGAACACGTACGCCAGCATCGTCGCCATGTTGGGGTGGATCATTCCCGCGCCCTTCGCCACGCCAGCCAGCGACACTTTCTTGCCACCGATGCGACACGCGGCCGAAGCGAGCTTCGGCCGCGTGTCGGTGGTCATGATGGCTTGCGCGAAGCCGCGCAGCGCGGCTTCGTCTGCTTGCGCACTGTCCGCCACCGCGGACAGTGCGGCCGTGATCTTGCCGCCCGGCAGCGGCACCCCGATGATCCCCGTGGAAGACGGAAAGACCTCCGCCGTCGCCACGCCGAGCGTCCGCGCCAGCGCGCCACAGACTTCGCGGCATGTCTGCTCGCCCACCGGCCCGGTGGCGCAGTTCGCGTTGCCGGAGTTCACCAGCACGGCCCGCATCTTCCCGCCGGCCTTCTTCAGGTGCTCGCGCCCGACGACGACCGGCGCGGCGACCACGCGGTTCTTCGTGAACACCGCCGCCGCGCTCGCCGGCGCCGCGGCCAGCGCCAGTGCAAGGTCCGGCCTGCCGCTCGCCTTCAGGCCGGCTTTTCCCGCGGCCCAGCGAAAGCCGCGCGGCAGATGCGGCGCGCTCATGCGGTCGGGCGGATCTGGTGGGGCAGGATGATGGGCAGCTCGCCCAGCACGGCGCGCTGCGGCAACTCGCCGCGCACCATCGCGACCTCGTCGCAGGCGTGCAGCCGCGGGCAGTTCAGGCAGTCCTTGTAGATCTTGTCGGGCAGCTCCTCGCGCGTCGCCGCGCGGAACCCGAAGCGCGCGAAGAATTCCGGGATGCGCGTGAACAGGCACACGCAGTCCACGCGGTGGTGGCGCGCCTCGCGCAGGAGCGCGTCCACCAGCATCGCGCCCGCGCCCCGGCCCTTCACCTCCGGCAGCACGCAGATGGAGCGGATCTCGGTGAGGTGCGGGCCGTAGAGATGCAGCGCGCCGCAGCCGACGATCCTGCCGCGGTCCACCACCACGGTGAAGTCGCGCACGTTCTCGCACACCTCGTTGAGCGAGCGCGGGATGAGCGTGCCGTCGCCCGAGTAGCGCGCGATCAGCTCGTGGATGGCTTCCGCGTCGGGAAGCACCGCTCTACGCGTACGCATGCGCTTCCCTCCTCGCTTCGGCGATGTGTTTGCGGAGCTGCGCGAGCTGCTCCGCGACGCGCTTCGGATGCGTCCCGCCGGCGACGTCGTGCAGCGCCAGGACGGCGTCGAGCTTCAGCGCTGCCGCGAAGTCCGCGCCGAACTCCGGGCCGAACGCCTTCAGCTCCGCCGCGCTCAGCTCCCCGAGCTGCTTGCCCCGGTCGAGACACGCGCGCACCATCTGGCCCACGCGCTCGTGCGCCTTGCGGAACGGCACGCCCTTCGCGACCAGGTACATCGCCGCCGCCAGCGCGTTCATGCCGTCGGCCGAGGCCGCGGCGCGCATGCGGTCCAGGTCGAACTCGACCGCGCGCATGAAGCCGGCGGCGGTGCGCAGCGCCAGCGCCGCCTGGTCGGCGGAGTCGAACAGCGGCGGCTGCGTCTCCTGCAGGTCCTTGTTGTAGGCGAGCGGCAGTCCCTTCATGGTCGCGAGCAGCGCGGTCGCGTTGCCGAGCACGCGCGCGGCTTTCGCGCGGATGAGCTCGAGTGCGTCCGGGTTCTGCTTCTGCGGCATCGCGCTCGACCCGGTCGAGAACGCCTCCGGCAGCCGAACGAACCCGTAGGCCGGCGTGGCGAACACGATGAACTCCTCGGCCCAGCGGCTGAGGTGCGTGAACGCTAGCGCCAGGTGCTGCACGAACTCGATCGCGAAATCGCGGTCGCTGGTCGCGTCGATGGAGTTGGCCGCGGGAGCGTCGAAGCCGAGCGCCGACGCCATGGTCTTCCTGTCGAGCGCGAGCGGCGCGCCGGCGATCGCGCTGGAGCCCAGCGGCGACAGGTTCACGCGCTTCCGGCAGTCGGCCAGCCGCTCGTGGTCGCGCAGGAACATCTGCGCGTAGGCCAGCAGCCAGTGCGCGACCAGCACCGGCTCCGCCGGCTGCAGGTGCGTGTACGCCGGCATCACGGCCTCGCGCGCCTTCTCCGCCTGCTCCACCAGCGCGGAGCACAGGTCGAGCAGCAGGTCGCCGATGGTGTCGCACTGCTTGCGGACGTACAGCCGCAAGTCGGTCGCGATCTGCTCGTTGCGACTGCGCCCGCTGTGCAGCTTGGAGCCGGTGTCGCCCATCAGCTCCACCAGGCGCCGCTCGACGAAGTCGTGGATGTCCTCCGCTTCGTCGTCGTCGAGGAAGTGCGGGTCGGCCGTCGCCGCCGCGCCGATCTTCTTCAGCCCGTCGGCGAGCGTCCGCAGCTCGTCGCCCGTGAGCACGCCCGCCGAAGCCAGCGCCTCGGCGTACGCGCCGCTCGCCGCGAGCTCCTCCGCCAGCAGCCTGCGGTCGAACGGCAGCGAACGCTGCCAGCGCTCGAACTCCGCGTCGAGCGGCTCGCGGAAGCGCCCCGACCACATCTTCTTGCCGCCGCCGCTCACTTCGCGGCGACCTCGTGCTTCTTTTCCTTCTTCTCCTTCAGCCACGCGCGCACCCGCGCCGGCAGCCCGAGGATGCGGATGAACCCTTGCGCGTCCTTCTGGTCGTAGCTCTCGCCCATCGTGAACGACGAGAGGTCGGTGCGATACAGCGAGTGCTCCGACTTCCGGCTCTTCACGTTGACGTTGCCCTTGTAGAGCGAGAGCGTGATCTCGCCGGTCACGTCCTTCTGCGTCGCGCGCACGAACGCGTCGAGCGCCTCGCGCAGCGGCGTGAACCACAGGCCGTAATAGACCAGCTCCGCGTACTTGAGCGCGACCTGCTGCTTGTAGTGCGCGACCTCGCGCTCCAGGCATAGCGCCTCGAGCTCGCGGTGCGCCGCGATCAGCAGCGTGCCGCCCGGCGTCTCGTAGCAGCCGCGCGACTTCATCCCGACGAAGCGGTTCTCCACCAGGTCCACGCGGCCGACCGCGTTGCGCCCGCCGATCTCGTTCAGCAGCTCGACCAGCGTGACCGGGTCGAGCTTCTGCCCGTTCACGCTCACCGGCGCTCCGCCCTCGAACCCGAGCTCCACCTCTTCCGCCTTGTCGGGCGCGGACTGCGGCGAGCGCGTGAGCTGCCACGTGGTCTCGAGCGGCGCGTTCGCCGGATCTTCCAGCTCGCCGCCCTCGTGCGAGATGTGCAGCAGGTTGCGGTCGCGCGAGTGGATCTTCTCGCGGCTCTGCGCGACCTCCACGCCGTGCGCCTCGGCGTAATCGAGGCAGTCCTCGCGCGACTTCAGCGTCCACTCGCGCCACGGCGCGATGATCTTCAGCTGCGGCGCCAGCGCCTGGTACGCGTGCTCGAAGCGGACTTGGTCGTTGCCCTTGCCGGTGCAGCCGTGCGCCACCGCCCCCGCGCCCTCGCGCAGCGCGACCTCGACCTGGTGCTTCGCGATCACCGGCCGCGCCAGCGACGTCCCCAGCAGATACTTGTGCTCGTACACCGCGCCCGCCTGGATCGCCGGGAACACGTAGTCGGCGAGGAACTCCTCGCGCATGTCTTCGACCACGACCTTCGCCGCGCCCGTCTTGTACGCCTTCTGGACGACCGCCTCGATGTCGTCGCCCTGGCCCACGTCGCCGACCATCGCAATGACTTCGTCGGAATAGTTCTCCTTCAGCCACGGGATGATGATCGAGGTGTCGAGTCCGCCCGAGTATGCGAGTACGACCTTAGGCATGTCCGTTCCTCCGCGGCGAGAAGCGCGTGACGCCTCCGCCCAACAGGATCAGCATCACCGCTTTCTGCGCGTGCAGCCGGTTCTCCGCCTGGTCGAAGACGACCGAGCGCGAGGAATCGATCACGGCGTCGGTGACCTCGTCGCCGCGATGCGCCGGCAGGCAGTGCATGAACACGGCGTGCTTCGCCGCGCCCGCCATCAGGCGCTTGTCCACGCGGTAGGGCTCGAAGATGCGCTTGCGCTGCTCGCTCTCCGCCTCCTGCCCCATGCTCGCCCACACGTCGGTGTAGATGGCATCGGCGCCCTCGACCGCGGCTTCCGGGTCGGTCATCGTCTTGAGGACCGCGCCGGTCTCGCTCGCGATCGCGCGCGCCGCGTCGACCACCGACGGCAGCGGCTCGTAGCCCGCCGGTGTCGCGACCGAGATCTTCCCGCCCGTGCACGCCGCCGCCAGCAGCAGCGAGTGCGCCACGTTGTTGCCGTCGCCCACGTACGCCAGCTTCACCGTCTTCAGGTCGCTGAACTTCTCCTGCAGCGTGCAGTAGTCCGCCAGCGCCTGGCACGGGTGCTCCAGCTCGCTGAGCGCATTGATGACCGGGATCTTCGCGTTCGCCGCCATCTCCGTGATGGTCGCGTGCGCGAACGTCCGCAGCACCACGCCGTCGATCCAGCGCTCCAGGTTGTGCGCGATGTCGGAGAGCTTCTCGCGCGCGCCCAGCCGCGCGTCGCGCTGGTCGTAGAAGAACGACGTGCCGCCGAGCGCGTCGATGCCCGCCTCGAACGTCATGCGCGTGCGCAGCGACGGCTTCTCGAAGAACAGCGCGATCTGCTTGCCGGCGAGCGCGCCGCGGAAGTCCGCCGGCCGCGCCTTCAGCAGCAGCGTGAGGTCGAGCACGGTGCGGACGCCGCTCGGCCCCAGGTCGGCGATCGAGATCAGGTCCTCGCACCACACCGGCTGCTCGATGGGCAGCGGCGCGGGGTTCGGATTGGCGGCACGGATGGTCTGTGGTTTCAACGAGTGGTACTCCTCTTCGTAGCAGGTTGCTTCTGGTGCTTCGCTTCCTCCGTCAGGATGGAATCGAATGTCGCGACGACGCGCTCGATGTGCTGCTTGCCGATCAGGTACGGCGGCAGCATGCGGATCGCCGTCTCGTGCGTGCGGTTCAGGATGATCCCGCGTGCGAGCATCTTCTTGACGACGGCCTTGGCCAGGTCGGGTGAGTCCAGCTCCACGCCGGCCATCAGCCCGAGCACGCGGACCTCGCGCACCGCGGAGTGCTTCTTGCGCAGCGACTCCAGCCGCGCGCGGAAGTAGTCGCCGAGCTGCCGGCTGCGCGCCAGCAGCTTGTTCTTCTCGAGCACGTCGAGCACTGTGAGCGCGACCGCGCACGCCATCGGACCGCCGCCGAACGTGGTGCCGTGCATCCCGTAGTGCAGCGCGCGCGAGACCGCATTCGAAGTCAGCACGGCGCCCAGCGGCAGCCCGGCGGCCAGCGGCTTCGCCACCGTCACGATGTCGGGCAGCACGCCGAAGTGCTGGTACGCGAACATCTTTCCCGTGCGTCCGATGCCGGCCTGGATCTCGTCGCACAGGAGCAGAGCGCCGCGCTGCTTCGTCAGCTTGCGCGCCGCCTGCATGAATTCCCGCGTCGCCGGGCGGATGCCGCCCTCCCCCTGCACCGCCTCGATCCCCACCGCGCACACCGTGTCGTCGAGCTTCTCCCTCAGGTCGCGGACGTCGTTGAACCGCACGAACTCCACGCCCGGCAGCAGCGGCGCGAACGGCTTGCGGTATTTCTCGTTCCACGTGCACGCCACCGAGCCGAAGGTGCGGCCGTGGAAGGCGTCCTGCATGGCGAGCACGCGCCATTTCGGCTTGCGGCCGTTCGTCGCCTTCGTCTGCGCGTAGGCGCGCGCGAACTTGAGCGCCGCTTCCCACGCCTCGGTGCCGCTGTTGCAGAAGAACGCGCGGTCGAGCCCGGAGAGCTTCTCCAGGCGCGCGGCCAGCTCGGCCTGGTAGTCCGTATAAAAGAGGTTGGAGACGTGGACCAGCCCGCGCGCGCTCTGCTGCGCCATCGTTCGCCGCACCGCGGGGTGCGCGTACCCCAGCGCATTCACGCCGATGCCGCTCAGGAAGTCGAGGTACCTCCGCCCGCGCTCGTCGTAGACGTAGACGCCGGCGCCTCGCGCGATCTTCAGCGGATAGCGGTCGTAGAGCGGCACCAGCACCGCCGCTTCCTTCTTCTGGATGGCCGCCAGCGTCGTCACGCGTGCACCTCGGTGCCCGCGGCGAAGCGCAGCGACGCGATCTCGCGGAGCGCGCCCGCCTCCGCCGCCGGCGTGATCAGCACGCGCGCCACGCCCTGTTCGAGCGCCGTCGAGCAGGCTTCCAGTTTCGGCAGCATGCCGCCGGCGATCACCTGCGACTCCACCAGCGCCGGGATCTGGCTCACGCTCAGCGACTTCATCACGATGCCGAACGCGTCTTTCACTCCCGGCACGTCGGTCAGGAACACCAGCGCGTCCGCGCCCACCGCGACCGCGCACGCCGCCGCCATCTGGTCGGCGTTCACGTTGTAGTACTCGCCGTCGTGGCCGAGCGCGAGGCTCGCGATCACCGGGATACAGCGCTCGCTCCACAGCGCGCGGATCCAGCGCGCGTCCGCGTTGCAGACGTCGCCGACAAAACCCAGGTCTGCGTGGGGAGCGCCGTGGCCGTTCGGCCCGCGCTTCTTCGCGCGGAACATCGCCGCGTCGCCGCCGCACAGCCCGATGGCCGCGCAGCCCAGCATCGCCAGCTCCGCCACCAGCTGCTTGTTCACGCCCCCGGCCAGCACCATCACCGCCGCGTCGCGCGTCTCGGCGTCGGTCACGCGCAGTCCGCCCACGAACTCGCTCTTCTTCCCCAGCCTGGCGAGCGTCCGCGTGAGCGCCGCGCCGCCGCCGTGCACCACGGCGACCTCGTGTTCCCGCGCGACCGCCGCGATGGCCTGCGCGCACTCCCGACGCAGCTTCGCGTCGTCGAGCGCCGCCCCTCCCACCTTGAGCACGATCTTCAGTCCAGTCCCTCTTTCTCGTCCCAGCCGTACATGACGTTCAGGTTCTGCACCGCCTGGCCCGCCGCGCCCTTCATCAGGTTGTCGAGGCACGAGACCACCACCAGCCGCTTGCCGTCCGGCCCGAGCGCGAATCCGAGGTCGCAGAAATTGGTGCGCAGCGAGTACTGGATCTGCGGCAGCTTTGTCCCGAAGACGCGCACCCACGGGCTCCGCGCGTAGAACGCGCGGAAGCAGGCCTCGACCTGCTCTTCGCTCGCCCGCTTCGCCAGCTTCACGTACACGGTCGACAGGATGCCGCGCGGGATCGGCAGCAGGTGCGGCGTGAACGTGACCTGCCCGCCGTCGAGCGCGAGCTGCTCGAGGATCTCGCCGGTGTGGCGGTGGCCGAAGACGGAGTAGGCGGACAGATTGTCGGCGACCTCGACGAAGTGCGTCTTGTGCGTGGGCGCCTTGCCCGCGCCCGAGACGCCTGACTTCGCGTCGCACACGATGCCGTGCTCGCGGTCGAGCAGCCTTGCCTTCACCAGCGGCGCCAGCGCCAGGATGATCGACGTGGCGTAGCAGCCGGGGTTCGCCACCAGCTTGGCGCCCGCGATCTTCTTCGCGTGCAGCTCCGGCAGGCCGTAGACCGCCTGCTTTTGCAGCGTCGCGTTCGCCGCCGCCGTGCCGTTCTCGTGGAAGCCGTAGACGGCGCGGTGGGCGTCGTCCTGCAGCCGCCACGCGCCCGACAGGTCCACCACCTTCAACCCGCGCGCGATGAGCTGCGGGACCAGTTCGCGCGAGAGCTCGTGCGGCGTCGCCAGGAACACGACCTCCGCCGCCTCGACCTTCTTCCAGTCGAAGGGCGCGATGGGCAACTGCCCGTTGCCGGCGACGTGCGGATAGGCCTCCGCCAGGTCGGCGGGCGCGGCGCCGGCGTCCTCGCGGCCCAGCAGCATGGGCGGCGCAAGCCTGGGATGCCGGGCGAGCAGGCGCGCGAGCTCAAAGCCCGCGTACCCGGTGGCCCCGACCACCGCGGTCTGGATCGTCCGGGCCACTACTCGAGCATCTCCCGGATGCGGTGTGCCAGCTTCTTCGCCGCCTTTCGGTCCGGAGAAACGATGAGGATGGAATCGTCGCCCGCGATCGTGCCCACGCACTCGGGCGATTGCTCGGCATCGAGCGCGGCCGCCACCGGCTGCGCGCTGCCGATCGTGGTCTTCAGCACGAGCAGGTTCTGCGCCTCGCGCACCTCGCGCACGAACTCGCGCACCAGGCGCGCGGTCGAGGGCAGCTTCGCCTCCGCCACTACGTGGACCGTCTCGGGCAGCGAATAGCCTTCCGGCGTCTTCACCAGCCCCATCTCGTGGATGTCGCGCGAGAGCGTGGCCTGCGTCACGGTCAGCCCGCGGTGCCGCAGCTTCTTGCGCAGCTCATCCTGGTTGGGAAGCGGCCCGGCTCCCAGGACGTCCATGATCACGGATTGTCGCGCTGCCTTGCTCATGAATAATTATGCACAAGAATGCATAATTATGCTTTTGCATGTCAACGATTATTTTCGCGTGGCGCGACGCCGCCGGTTCGGCGTGCGCGCGCTT
Source organism: Terriglobales bacterium (assembly GCA_035457425.1). Taxonomy (NCBI): domain Bacteria; kingdom Pseudomonadati; phylum Acidobacteriota; class Terriglobia; order Terriglobales; species Terriglobales bacterium. The sequence continues at coordinate 9,888 of DATIBR010000074.1, read as the reverse complement.
TGCGCTACACTCCTGCTCGTGCAGCTCCGCTCCGCCATCCTCTGCGCTCTCGTGCTCGCCTCCGCCGGCACCGCTGCCGCGCCCCCGCCTCCCACGCCGCTGCAGCGCGCCGTCGCCCGCGCCATGCGCGCGCAGCGCGGCTCCCTCCTCGTCGTCGACGTGCGCGGCCAGGTCCCTGTGCTGCTCGCCGCGCACCGGATCGAGTCGGCCGCGCGCCGCGTCGCCACGCCCGGCTCCACCGTCAAGACCTTCGTCCTGCTCAAGTTGCTCGAGACCGGCAAGGCCAGGCCGTCGGACCTCTTCGTCTGCCCGCGCCAGGTCCGCGTCGGCGGACGCCGCATCGACTGCACCCACCCCGAGCTGCCCGGCCCCATCGATCCCGCCGACGCGCTCGCGTGGTCCTGCAACGCCTACTTCGCCGAGGTCGCCCGCCGCCTGACGCCGGCCGAGCTGCACGAAGCGCTCGAACGCGCCGGCCTCGAGACCTACACCGGCCTCACGCCCGACGAAGGCCACGGCCAGCTCCTCCCCGCCGACACGCAGGAGCGCCTCCAGCTCCAGGCGCTCGGCCACTGGGGCGTCACCACCACGCCCGCCGCGCTGCTCTACTCCTACATCCGCCTCGCCGGCCGCCGCGACGACCCGAACGTGCGCCTGGTCTGGCAGGGGCTGGAGCGCTCGGTCGCCTTTGGCATGGCGCATGCAGCGCACGTGGACAAGATGCAGATCGCCGGCAAGACCGGCACGGCTTCCGACGGCCTCGGCGGCCCGACACACGGCTGGTTCGTCGGCCTGGCGCCCGCCGCCGACCCCGAGATCGCCATCGTCGTGTACCTCGAGCGCGGGCGCGGCGCGGACGCCGCCGCCCTCGCACAACCGGTCTTCGCCGCCTACTTCCAGGACGCGCGGAAACAATGAACCGTCGCCTCATCCTCTTATTACTACTCGCCCTCCCGGCGTGGGCGCAGGGCAACGACGTCCGCGTGCGCCTGTACGCGGTCCACCCGCCGGCCAAGCTCGCGCTCTCCGGCGCGGACCTGAAGTGGAGGACGTGCGAGCAGTGCCCGGAGAACGCCGCCGCTACGCTCGCGCTCATCGCCCAGCGCGGACAGCTCCGCCTCCAGGGCAGCTCGGTTCCCTACCCCAGGCTGTTCATCAGCGGCAGCTACGAGCTGCGCGCCGAGCAGCAGAAGCCGTTCCGCGCCGGGTATCCGCTGGAAGTGACCGCCGAGCAGGACGCGCTCCGTGTCGTCATCAGGATGTCGCTCGAGGACTACGTCGCGGGCGTCCTGGCGGGCGAAAGCGGCAACTTCCAGAACCTGGAGTCGATGAAGGCGATGGCGGTCGCGGTGCGCACCTACGCCGCGCGCTTCCGCGGGCGCCACGTCGCCGACGGCTTCGACTACTGCGACACCACGCACTGCCAGGACCTGCGGCTCGCCGTCAACAACCCGCGCACGCGCTCCGCCGCGCAAGCCACCGCGGGCGAGCTGCTCTGGTCCGCCGGCGCGCTCGCCGCGCCCTACTACCACGCGCACTGCGGCGGGAAGCTCGCCGCCGCCGGCGAGGTGTGGCCCACCGTCAAAGCGCCCTACCTGAAGTCGCGCCCCGATCCCTACTGCGCCGCCGTGCCGCTGCACTGGGAGACGACGCTGACGCGCGCCGAGCTCGAGCGCGCGCTCGCCGACTCCGACGTCAAGCTGCCCGCCGGCTGGCAATCGGCCGCCGTCAGCGCGCGCGGCCCCAGCGGACGCGCGCAGCGCCTCCGCTTCTCCGGCCCCGGCGGCTCGGCGGAGGTCTCCGCCTCGACCGTGCGCTTCGCCGTCGGGCGCGCGCTGGGCTGGAGCCGCATCCGCAGCGAGCTCTACGACCTCCGCTCCGACGCCGCCGGTGTCACCTTCACCGGCGCGGGCGCCGGGCACGGCGTCGGCCTCTGCCAGGCGGGCGCCGAGCAGATGGCCGCGCAGGGCAGGACGTACCGCGAGATCCTCGCCTTCTATTACCCGGGGACGACGGTGGCCAAGGGCTCGCCGGGCGTGGCGTGGCTCACGCGCAAGAGCTCGCGTTTCGACGCGCTCGTCGCCACGGCCGCCGACGCCGCCGTGCTCGACCTCGCCGAGCGCCTGCTCCACGACGCCGAGTCCGCCATCGGCTGGAAGCTGGCGCAACGCCCGCGCCTTCAGGTCTTCCCCACGCTCGACGCCTATCGCGACACCACCGGCCAGCCCGGCTGGATCGCCGCTTCGACGCGCGGCGCGACCATCCGGCTGCAGCCGCTCGCCACGCTGCGCGCGCGCAGCGCGCTCGAAAGCACCCTCCGCCACGAGCTGCTGCACATGATCCTGGAAGAACACGCGGTGGAGAGCGCGCCCCTCTGGTTGCGCGAAGGCCTGGCGCTTTATTTCGACGGCTCGCCCGCGCCGCCCGCACGGCGGCAGTTCAACGACGCCGAGCTCGACCGCGCGCTCACGCAGCCGCGTGACCAGGCGGAACAGCAGGCAGCCTACGCCGCCGCGCGCGCGCGCGTCGCCGCGCTCATCCGCGAGCAGGGGAAGGCGGCCGTCCTGCGCCGCCTGGAAGGCAAGTAACAGGCCACGACTTCAGTCGTGCCGTCCTCCCGCGCGTTCTTACTTCGAGTCCGCTTGCGCGGACGACACCGTACCGGCCCGCCCCGTCGCCGACGCCACCCACATCCACCCGAACAGCGCGAGCGCATACGAGATCGCCAGCCGGAAGATCAGGCTCATCATCTGGGTGGAGAGCGGCGGTGGTGGCGGGTTGATGCTCTCCGTGGGCGCCATGCCCATCAGCAGCATCGGCAGCCACACGCCCACCAGCGCGCACAGCGCAACCATCAGCCAGTACTGCCAGCTCTTGAGCGAGCGGCCCCAGGCGCGGAAGCCGTCGCGCCCGAAGCCACGGAACCCCTGGGCCGCGAGCTGCGCCGCCGGCGGCAGCCAGAGCGCCGGCAGGATGACCCAGAACAGCACGCCCAGCACGAACAGGAACAGCCACAGCAGTTGCGCCTCGCTCACGTGCACGCGGAGGAACATCGGCAGCTCCGAGCGAACGTACTGCGGGAACTGGTAGCGGTAACCCTCCATCCACTCGACCACGTGGCACCCGACCAGCATCACGAGTCCCCAGATCCCCAGCAGCCAGAAGTGCCGCAGGCCTTTGCCGAAGGCGCCGCGCAGCGTGGGCGCGCCACCTCCGTGGTGCTCCACGAACCACGCCAGCGTCGCGCCGGCCAGCGTGAGGGATCCGACCACGATCACGAGCCCGAGAAGCACCGTCAGGGTGAGCCCGCCGGCGGTCTCCGGCAGTTGCAGCCACACGACCGCGAGCAGCGCGAACACCGGGTTGAGCAGGAACTCCGCCAGCCACAACGACCGCGGCCGGAAGGTGGCGCGAAGCGAATCACCAACCAGTGCGAGCTTCATCACTTCACCTCCACGGTCGCCGCGTCGGTGGTCGAGATCACGCCCGGCTGGTACATCGGCTGCACCGACGCCGGGCTCACCCGGAACTTTCCGGGGTTCACCACCTTCAGCAGGTAGAAGTAATATCCGGGCCGGTCGCCGGAGAAATACGTCTGGAAGATGGCCACGCGGTCATCGTGGAACTCGCGCCGCGACCACCAGCTCTCCCACCAGTCGGGACGCTTGCGGATCTCGTACAGGCTGTCCTTCTGCAGAAACTCGGCGCCCGCGGGGATGGGGTCCTCGATCATCAGGTAGCGCCACTCCGAGCCCGCGACCGTGAGCCGCACCGCGAGCACGTCGCCGGGATGCAGCTCGCCCGCCAGCGGCACGAGGTCGTAGACGATCCTGCCCTTCTCCGTGGCCGGCTGCAGGCGGAAGTAGTCGCGCGTGATGTTCAGCGAGATCTTGTTCGACTGGAACATCCGCTTGTCGACCGAGTAGTACTCCGCGCGCGTCGACCAGTAGAGCCGCCCGGCGCCGTTCTTGGTGAACAGCACCTGGTTCTGCTGCGGCTGGAGCTGGTCGGGCGTGAGCCGCGCGCGCGGCTGCCCGGTCGAGGGATCGAACACGTCCGCGCGCGTGAAATGCCTGGCCAGCGCCTGCTTGCTGTTGACCAGCGCGGCCGCGTTGAAGTCGGCCTCGAGCTCCTTGCTCGCGCGCAGGTACTCGGTCAGCCCGAAGACGACCATCGCCGTCTGCTTCGTCGAATCCCAGTAGTAGCCGCCGTTCCGGTGGCTCACCAGGTAGAAGACCGCCTTCGGCAGCAGCGGGCTCTGCGGCTTCAGCAGGCTGAGCAGCCGCACCGCGTACGCCGTGGTCTCGGCCGAGTCGTCGATGCGGAACTCCATCAGGTAATCCCACTCCGCCGCCCAGTAGGCCTCCGCCTGCGTCACGACGGCCTGCTTCTCCACCCTGTCGGCGAGCTGCGCCGCGCGCATGTCGCCGGCGGCGTGCAGCGCGAGCCCGAGGAACGCCAGGCCCTGCACGCTCATCTTGTCGCGCTTGTCCCACACCGCCTCGATCAGCTTGGGGTCGCGCGTCCCCGTCGAGGTGATGGAGTACAGCACGTAGGCGTGCAGGTCGGCGCGCATCCGCGGATACTTCTCGATCGAGCGCACCAGCCAGTTCTTGCCGTTCTCGAGCGCGTCTTCGCGCACGTTGTAGCCGGCCGCCTTCGCCTGCGCCAGCCCGTTCACCACGTACGCCGTCATGAAGACGTGGCTCTCGTCGTCCTTCCACCAGCCCCACCCGCCGTCCTCATGCTGGAAGTCGTAGAGACGGTCCATGCCCGCGGCGATCTTCTTCTTCAGCTCGGGCGTGTTGATCGTGTCCTCGAGCTTCAGCTCCGTCATCGCCTTCGACACCACGATGTTCGGCAGGAAGCTGGACATCGTCTGCTCGGTGCAGCCGTAGGGATACTGCGTCAGGTAGTCGAGGGCTCCGAAGATCGAGCCCGCGACCGAGGGCGTCATGCTGACGTCGAGCGCGTGCGCCGAGGGGTCGGTCTGCGCCGGGTAGTTGACGCTCGCCTGCGCGTTGCCGGTCGCCGCCGTGATGGCGCCCGACTGCGCGTCCGCCAGCTTCACGCCGTAGGGCACCACCGGGAGCGTGAGCTCCATCGCGTCCGACTCTTCGTTCGTCAGCGCCTTCGCCGTGAGCACTGCGTTGCGGACCTTCCCGGCCTTCACGCGCCAGTCGGCCTTCGCCTCGCCGCGGCTGGGGATGGTCAGCGTCTGCGTCGAGCCGCCCAGCACCTCGAGCCCGGTGACGTCGAGCGACACCTGCGCGCTTTTCTCCGACTTCAGGTAGTTGTGCACCAGCACCGAGACGGTGACCTCGTCGCCGTCGCGGAAGAAGCGCGGCACCGCCAGCCGCACCATCACGTTCTTGCGCACGATGATGCGGTTGATCGCGCTGCCCACCTTGGTGTCGCTGGTCACGCCGCGCACCGTCGCGCGCCACGTCGTCAGCGAATCCGGGAACACCAGGTTGGCGATGGCGAAGCCACGGGCGTCCGTCCGGACGTCGGCCTGCCAGAGCGCGGTGTCGGGGAAGTTCTTGCGGATCTTGGGCGCGACCAGAGCCTCGTTCGGCTTGAGCTGCGCCAGCGCCCGCCGGGTGTAGTTGCCGCGCTTGGCCAGCGGCAGCGGTCGCTCTCCTGCCTGCCCGTAGAAGTAGTAGGCGAGCGACGACTCGGTCATCACCGCGTTGTAGACCGAGCCGTAGAACGACTGCATCATGTCGCCCGACTGGTCCGGCCGGATGGCGTAGATCGCCTCGTCCACCACGCCGATCGAGAACTCGCCCTGCACCGGCTTGCCCGCCGCGTCCTTCACGTTGATCACGTAACTGGACTTCTCGCCCGGCGTGAACGTCTCCTTGGTCGGCGAGACGGTGATGTTCAACTGCTTGTCGACCGCCGGCACCTTCAGGTTGCGGCTCGCCTGGTAAAGGTTGTTCTCGCTGAAGAACGCGACCGCCACGAAGATGTTCGGTTGCGCGTCCGCCGTGATCGGCACGTCGATGGTGGCGCTCGCCGATCTCAGCTCCACGACCTTCTTCGTCTGGACGTCGCGGCCCTCGGTCGTGACCAGCGCGTACGCGTGCTCCATGCCGCTCATCACCAGGATGTGCGCGGTCTCCCCGGGCTGGTACTGCGGCTTGTCGGCGACCAGCTTGATCTGCCGCTCGCTGCCGCCCCACCACTGCTCGCCCGGCCCGGTCGCGTAGTAGTACCCGTGCGCTTCCAGCTCGCGGTTCTGCGCCGCCTTCGCCGTGGCCTTGATGTTGAAGCTGCCGGTCTCGCGCACCTGGAAGGTCGCGTACGCGTTGCCGTCCGCGCCCGTCGTCACGTCGGTGGCCTGGTCGGGAGTGCGGCCGCTCTCGCCCGACCGGTACCAGTAGCGCTCCAGCTGCAGGTGGACCTTGGTCTGGACCGGCTTGCCGTCGTAATCCTTCGCGACCACGTTGACGCGCGCCGTCTGCCCCCTCTCGTAGACGTAGCTGTCGGCCCGCACCGAGATCTGGTAGTTGCCGTAGGTCGCGATCACCGAGTTCGCGCCGTTGATCTCGCGGTTCGAGGCGTCCATCACCCGCGCCTCGATGCGGTAGCGCACGTCCTGCTTGTACGCGTTCACCGACGTCGGCACGGTCACCCGCAGCTTGCCGTCGGCGTCGAGCTTTCCCTTCTGCTCCGAGACCTGCTCGCCGCCGTAGTATCCCGCCTCGTAGGACCCCTCGCCCTCGCCCTCGCCTTCACCCTCGACCCCGTAGCTCATGTTCTCGTCGTCTTCGAAGCGGTCGATGTAGGGCGACCAGTACGGCATGGTGTGGACCACGTACGTGACTTCCGCGCCCGCCACCGGCTCGCCGAAGTAGTAGCGCGCCTCGATGGTCGCGCCGATCTTGTCGCCCTCCAGCACGCGCGTCTGGTCGGGCGTGACCTTCACCTCGTACTCCGGCTTCTTGTACTCCTCCACGTAAAAGGACCCGTTCATCGTGGGACCGGAGCCGGTGTTCACGCTCAGCGAGTAGTAGCCGAGCGCCGCGTCGGCAGGCAGTTCGAGCTCGCCGTTCAGCGTGCCCATCGCATTCAGCGTCAGTTTTTTCTGGTAGACGGTCTTCGACGCCGGGTCTTCGATCGCCACCTGCATCTCGCCGCGCGGCGCCCGCCACGCCTCTCCCTGGCGCTCGCGCACGATGGCCTTGAAGTGCACCGTGTGACCCGGCCGGTAGACCGGGCGGTCGGTGTAGATGAACCCGCTCCAGTCGCGCCACGGGTCGCTCGACAGGTTGAAGGAGTACGGCGCCACCACCGCGACGTCGTCGCCGCGCCTCGCCAGCACGAACGTGTTCTCGAACGACTGGTCGGCCGCCGGCGTGAGCTTCGCTTCCGCCAGGCCCTGCGCGTCGGTCGTCCCGCGGTACAGCTCCTTCTCCTTCGACCAGATCACCACCGTCGCGTCCTTCACCGGCTCGCCCGACTTGCGATCGGCGGCGAACGCCACCATCTGCCGCGGCGCGGTCTTCGTCACCAGCCCGAGCTGGCTCACCACCAGCACGGTGTAGGCGCGCAGCTTGCCGTCGGTCGCCTCCACCACGTACACCCCGCCCTTCAGCGAATCGAGCGGGATCTGCTGCGCGTCCGAGAAATATTTCGGCGGCACGTCCTGGTGCCAGCGCGCGATCAGCTGGCTCGAGTTCAGCAGCGGCACCTGCGCGAACAACGTCGCTTGCCCGATCTTCGTGCGCTTCTGCTCGGTGGTCTGCGTCTCGCGGATCCTCGCCCGCGACGCGCTGGTGAACTGCCGCCGGAAGAACTCCTTGATCGCCCGCCACAGCTCGCGCTTCCAGTCGTGGAACTTCTCCAGCCAGCTCTTCTCCTCGATGTCTTCTTTGCCCGCGAACGACTGCTGCCCGAAGCTGTGCAGGTTGTCGAGCTTGGCGAAGAACTGCTCCGCGTCGTTCACGCGGTACACGCGGAACTCCAGCACCTCCACGTCGTGCGTGTAGACGCGGATGACCGGCTTCTCGCCCGGCGCGAACGTCCGCTCGGTCGAGAGCGAGAAATACGGGTTCGGGGCGGCCTCGTCCACCTGCGCGAGCGCAGGCAGCGCGGCGACAAGCAACAGCGCGAGAACGAAGTAGCGGCGCATCAGTAGGACTCCCGAAGGATGTTCCAGCGATAGACCCCGAGGAAATTCCGGTTGCCGGGCAGCGGGCGCCAGCGCGCGTCCGGATGCCGCTCCAGCTCCGCCAGCGTGGCGCGGCGCATCTCGCCCCTGCCGTGGTTGATCGCGGCGTCCGGCCCGGTGTGGTACACGACGACTTCGCCGTCTTCCGGCATCAGCCGGCTGCGTCCCACGAACACCATCGAGTGATACGGCGAGTGCTGCCCGAGCTGGCGATAGAACAACAGGTCCCCGGGGCGCGCCTGGCGCGCGTCGCGGCTCACGAAGAACGCGTTCCGCTCCTTGAGCGTGAAGGCGTCGGCGAATTCGGCGAAGGCGCCGTTCGCGGCGTCCTCCGCCCGCAGCGGCCCCGGCTGCACGCGAAACAGCCCCGCGCCCAGCGGCGTGTTGGGATAGAAGTACTTCTCGATCGAGCCCGAGCCGAGCCTGCCGAGGCCCGTCTCTTCCATCCACGCGATGTCGTGCTTGCGCAGCGCGTTGCGGTAGGCGTAGCGCAAGAGCGCCGAGCAGTCGCTCACCTCCGCCGGTAGCCCGCCGTCGGCGCGCAGCGCCTGGTACTCGGCGATGTCGGTGAACCAGCGCCGGAACGCCTGCCGGTCGCTCTCGCTCTCCAGCCGCAGGAAGTCCGGCGTGCCGTCGCCAAAGCGGTCGTCCCAGCGGATCGCCGCCCTTGCGCGCTCGGGTGGCGCGGCGGCTTCCGCGGTCTGCGACATCAACCGGCGAACGCGCAGCCCGCCGCCGGCCACCGCTGCGGCCGCCAGCAGGCAGCCGGCGACCGTCAGGGCCCAGCGTCGTTTGGACGTCGCGACCATTCGATTGTTCGGAGTCGCCGCGGACTATAAATCACCGCCGTCCGCATGGCAAAAACTCGGCGACTCCGCCTCCCGGCGCCTTGGAGTGCAGGAGCGCTGCCATCCCGCGGTGCCGCGACAATGGCCGCGAAAACACCACGAGGCGCCGCCCGGCGTGGCTGCCGGACGACACCTCGTGTCACTCCTGAGACGGCTCCCTCTACCAGTACGTGGCGGTGAAGTTGTCGCCCCAGACGTTGTAGTCCGTCTGGTACTTGTCGCCGTTCAGCTGGAAGTGCACCGTGATCGAAGAGTTCGAAGTCGACATCTTCTTGGGATAGAAACTGCGATTGATGTAGTGCTTCACGCCGTTGATGGTGATGGACACGAACACGATCTTCCCGCTCGAGCGCTTGCCCTCGAACACGACCTTGGTCCACTTGTACGCCGTCGGGCGGGTGCAGGCGATCGCGGTGTCCACCCAGTGCGCGTTCCCGTTGTCCCACAGCCGCCAGTTCCCGTTGATGTACGAGCACTGCGTGTCCATGCGATACCACTCGTAACCCCTGCGCTGGCTCATGGAGAACTCCATGCCGGAGGGCGCCTTGGGGTTCTTGTAGTAGTAGTTCACGGTGTAGCGGAAGTTGGTGGCGGTCGAGTTGGAGGACAGCCGCTTGTAATACAGCGCGTGCGACCAGGGCGTGGTCCCGCCCAGGAAGAAGCGCGAGCTCTTCCCCGAAAGCGAGGGCGAGCTGACGTTCTGCGTCATGTCGAGCAGCGCGCCGCCTCCGGCATTCGCGCACGCGCTGCACCACTTCCAGCCCGTCATGTTCTGCACGTTGTAGTAGGTGGTGGCGCTTGCCGGTACGGCGGCGAGCGCCAGGGCAGCCAGCAGGGGGAACAGAAGTCTCTTCACGATAC
>DATIBR010000073.1 GCA_035457425.1 Terriglobales bacterium | reverse complement strand
CATTTCGCTGCAGCTGAAGAAGGCGGACCCGAAGAAGAGCAAGTTCACGCTGAACGTGATCGCGGACGACCGGACGATCGAGAAGAAGGACCGGACGGCGTTCGAGCCGATGCAGCTCATCACGGGGCGCGACCGGCAGCTCTACGAGATCGTGGTGATGTCGGTGGAGAAGAACAAGATCAGCGGGTACCTGGCGACGCCGAAGAGCGCGCCGTTCCCGGCTCAGTAGGGAGTACCGAGTAGCGAGTACCGAGTAGGAAAGCCTGAAACGCAGAGAACGCTGAGGACAGAAGAGGTCGCGGAGAACGGCGCCGAAAGGCGCCGTTCCTCTTTGGGGCTAGCGTTTTTTTGCGCACCTCGGGGCGAGGGCGCTACAGGTTCGGCTACTTGGTGATGACGACGGGGCGCTGGTCGTAGAGGTCGAGGCGGACGGCAATGGACTTGCGCGCGTCGAACTGCTGCCTGGAGACGGGAAACATGACGACGATGCGTCCGGCAGCGTCGGTGTCGGGGCGGATCTTGGTCTCCGGCTTGAGCGGGTCGATGGCGTTCTGTTTCAAGTCGGGATAGCCGACGTAGTAGCGGTCGAAGTCGACGAAGGAGGCGGCCTCGTCCTTGATGGGCTCGGATCTGTCGGGCGTGGTGAGCTCGCCGTAGACGGTCTTGATATAAAGCGTGCGGTCGGTCGTGTTGTGGACCTTCACATTGATCGCGACCAGGGTGGTCTTGTCGCCCTTGGCGCCGGTCATCTCGACGGCCTGGATGTCGGTGATCTCGCCGGAGGCGGCGGGCGTGGGGCGGTTCACGAAGGAAACGATCGCAACGATGATGGCGACCGCGCCGAGCGCAATGAGAACGGGGACGATGGGCGGCAACGTCCACTTGGCGCTGTCCATCTCTTCGGTGATGGGGACGTGACCGGCGTCGTGCTGCTGCTTGGGCGGGGGAGTGACGGGGGGAATGGGGGTGGGTTGGGGCTGCTCGGGCATACGCTCCTCGTGCACAACGTGAGATGCAGGATGGCCGCTTAGAGTCTACGCAGATGCGCGCTCGGGGGCGAGCGCGGCACACGCGCCGGCGAGTCGCCGGCGCCTACCCACATCCAATCTAGAGCACGCGCTTCATGGCTTTGGCGAACTGGGAGGGCGGGAGGGTATTGAGGACGTCGTCCTTGGTGAGCCAGCCGCGGCGGAGCTGGAGGATGCCGTAGCGGAGCTTGTCGTAGTGCGTGGTGTGGTGCGCGTCGGTGTTGACGACGATCTTCACGCCGAGTTCCTTGGCACGCTTGAGGTGGGTGTCGCAGAGGTCGAGGCGGTCGGGATAGGCATTGTGCTCCATGGCGATCTTGTTGGTGGCAGCCGCCCGGAGGACGGCGTCGAGGTCGAATCCGTAAGAGTCGCGGCGAAGCAGGATGCGGCCGGTGGGGTGGCCGATGACCGAGACGTGCGGATTGGAGAGCGCCTTGAGGAGGCGGTCGGTCATCTTGGCGGGCTCCTGGCCGAAGTGGGAGTGGACGCTGGCGATGACGATGTCCATCTGCGCGAGGGTGTCGTCGGCGAGGTCGAGGTCGCCGTGCTCGAGGATGTCGACCTCGATGCCGGCGAGGACGGTGATGCCGTCGAGCTTTCTGGCTTCGTCGCGGATCTTCTTGATGTGGGCGAGGGCGCGCTTGTCGTCGAGCCCATTGGCGAAGGCCAGATTCTTGGAGTGGTCAGTGATGGCGCAGTACTTGTAGCCGCGGTCGCGGGCGGCTTCGGCCATCTCGCGGATGGAGTTCTTGCCGTCGGTCTCGACGGTGTGGGCGTGGACGTCGCCCTGGATGTCGCGCTGCTCGATCAGGCGCGGCAGGTTGTGCTCGGCGGCGGCTTCGATCTCGCCGCAGTTCTCGCGCAGCTCGGGCGGGATGAGGTCGAGGCCGAGCTTCTTGTAGACCTCTTCCTCGGTCGCGCCGGCGACACGCCTCTCGCCCTTCACGGTGAAGAGACCGTACTCGTTGAGTGTGAGGCCCTGCTTGAGGGCGCGCTGGCGGAGCGTGACGTTGTGATTCTTCGAGCCGGTGAAGTACTGAAGCGCGGCCCCGAAGGAGTCGGGCGGGAGCAGCCGGACGTCGACCTGCATGCCGGTGCGCAGCTTGAAGCTGACCTTGTTGTCGCCCTGGGCGAGGACTTCGAACAGTCCGGGTGAGCGGAGGATCTGCTCGATGACGGCCTGACGCTGGGCGGCGGACTTCCCATTCTTGCCGGCGAAGATCTTGCCGGTGACGAGCAGGTCGAGATCGCCGACGGTCTCGCGGCCGCGGCGGAGCGAGCCGGCGGGCGTTACCTTTTCGACGCCAGGGGCGCCGGCGATGTGCGCGATGAGCTTCTGCGCGGTCTGGTCGGCTTCGTCGAGATGAAAGCGGCCGGAGATGCGGCGGTAGTTCGCGATGGACTTGAGGATCTTTTGCTCGGTCTTTTCCGAGAGGCGCGGCAGCTCGCGGAGCTTGCCTTCGGTAGCGAGCCTGGCGACGCCGTCGAGGTCGCAGATTTGGAAAGCGTCCCAGATGAGGGCGATGGTCTTGGGGCCGAGGCCGGAGATCTTGAGCAGCTCGAGCATCGAGGGGCGGTACTTCTGCAGCAGCTCTTCGCGCAGTGCGAGCTTGCCTTCAGAGAAGAGCTGCTGGAGGTTGGCGAGCATGCCCTTGCCGATCCCGGGAATCTCGAGCAGGCGCTTGGGTTCGGAGATGAGCTCGGAGATCTGGCTGGGATAGGACTCGATGGCTTCGGCAGCGCGGCGATAGGAGCGGATGCGGAAGGGGTCGTCGTTCCGGACCTCCATGAGGTCGGCGGTCTCGTAGAAGATGTTGGCGAGCTGCTTGTTGTCGAAGGTGGGCACGGGAAAAAGTCTACCGTGGACAGTGGACGGTGGACAGAGGTCGGCGCGCTGCTCTCCACCGTGCACTGTCCACAGTCCACAGCAATAAAAAACCCAGCTACGGGAGCCAGGTTTCTGCGCTAGGTACGGAGTGATGCGCGAAGGGTTCGCGGTGGTGGCTTACTGCTCGGACATGCTCTGGAGCCTCACCACGTTCTCTGCCTGCGGACCTTTCTGGCCCTGCGCGATCTCGAACTCGACATCGTCGCCTTCCTGCAGGCTCTTGTAGCCTTCGGATTGGATCGAGCTGTAGTGCACGAAGACATCCGCGCCGCCATCCTCGCGGCCGATGAATCCGTAACCCTTGGCATTATTGAACCACTTCACTTTGCCTTTCAAACGAGCCACTTGCTTTCTTCCTCCCGCACCAAGCCATGGCGTGCGCCGCCTTCCCGCCGAAAGAGCGGAGAAGGAGGCCCGAGTGCAGACCGGTGCACGTGCGTAAGGCTTCAAACGGTCCAGACACCCGTTGGAGCTGAGGAAAAACCCTCGCTTGCTAGGAACCCCTGGGCTTGCAGTCGTGGAAACCTGATTTGGAGCTGTTGACGAGTATTTTTACAGTGGTAATGCGATATGTCAATGGCGCGGAGACGTGAAAAGCCGCTGAAAATGCGGGTTTGGCGCGATTTGGAGGGCTAAGGTGGGCTAGGGCCTTGCAGAAGAAGCGAGCGCGAGAACGGCGGAGATGGTCTTGCCGTCGCGCAGCTTGCCGCGGGCGGCGGCGCGGGCGAGCTGGCGGAGCGGGAAGAAGCGGGTGCGGATGGCTTCGTCGGCTTCGGGGCGGGGGCGGCCGCGGGTGAGCCCGGTGGCGAGATAGACGGCCATGGTCTCGTCGAGGAAACCGGGGGAAGCGTAATAGAAGAGGACGCGGCGCCAGCGGCGCGCGGTGTAGCCGGTCTCCTCGAGCAGCTCGCGCCTGGCGGCGGCGAGGGCGGATTCGCCGGGATCGATGCGTCCGGCAGGGAGCTCCCAGAGGAAGGCGTTGGCGGCGTGGCGGTATTGGCGCTCGAGCAGGACGCGGCGGCGGGAGTCGAGGGCGAGGATGACGACCGAGCCGGGGTGGCGGACGACGTCGCGGCGAGCGGAGATGCCGCCGGGCTCGCGGACGCGCTCGGTCGTCACGGAGAAGACCGGGCCGCGGTAGGCGACGCGGCGGGAGAGGACCTTGGCTTTCGGCATAAATCAAAAACCTACCACAGAGACACAGAGACACAGAGAAAGGCAAAACGCAAAGGGGAAAGGCGAGAGGCGATTTGATAGTCTGACGCGGATGCGGAAGCCGAGTATTGCGCTGATCGGTGCGGGGGCGCTGGCGCGGGCGCTGGCGCCGGCGCTGAAGCGCGCGGGATATCGCGTGACCGAGGTGGCGTCGCGGGAGCCGGCGCGCTCGCGGGCGCGAGCGCGCGCGGTGGCGCGGAGCGCCGGAGCGCGGGCGGTGGAAATCAGCACGGCGAAGCTCGACGCCGACGTGCTGTGGCTGTGCGTGCCGGATGCGGCGATCGCAGAAGTTGCCCGCGCGCTGGCGCGCGGGCGGGAGTGGCGTGGGAAGATCGCGCTGCACTCGAGCGGCGCGCTGGCGAGCGACGAGCTGCGCGCGCTGCGCGCGCGCGGCGCGAGCGTGGGGTCGCTGCACCCGATGATGACGTTCGCGGGGGCGAAACCGCCGGCGCTGCGCGGGCTGACGTTCGCGATCGAAGGCGATGTCCGGGCTGCCAGGGTCGCTCGGCAGATCGCCGGGGACCTGGGCGGGGAGGCGTTCGCCATCCAGAAGGCGAAGAAACCGCTGTATCACGCGCTGGGGTCGTTCTCGTCGCCGCTGCTGGTGATGCTGCTGAGCGAAGCGGAGCAGGTGGGCAAGGCGGCGGGGCTAGAGCCGGCGCAGACCGCCAAGGTGGTGCGGGCAATCCTGCGGCGGACACTGGAGAACTACTTCCACGGCGGGGCGGCGGCGGCGTTCAGTGGGCCGATGCGCCGCGGCGACCTGGTGACGATCAAGCGTCACATGAAGGAATTGCGGAAAGTGCGGGGAGCGGTGGAAGTTTATCGGGCGCTGGCGAGGGCCAGTCTGAAACGATTGCCGGTGGGAAATCGGAAAGAGATGGAGCGGCTCCTCTATTAGGCGACCTCAGATGCTTCGTCGCTGCTCGCTCGCTGACGAAAGCGCTCGCTCGCAACGCTCCTCAGCATGACCCATAAACTACCGTGTGGTGAAGAGGTGGCCGAGCTTTTCTTTCTTGGTCTTGAGATAGTTCTCTGAGGCGGAGTGGGCCTCGACCTCGCAGGGGACGCGCTCGACGACGGCGACGCCGGCGCGGTTGAGGGCGGCGACCTTGTCGGGGTTGTTCGAGAGCAGCCTTACTTCCTTTATTCCCAGCGCCTCCAGGATCTGCGCGGGCAGCGCGAACTCGCGCTGGTCGGCTTTGAAGCCGAGTTCGACGTTGGCTTCGACGGTGTCGCGGCCCTGGTCCTGGAGCTCATAGGCCTGGAGCTTGGCCATCAGGCCGATGCCGCGGCCTTCCTGCTGCTCGTAGACGAGGACGCCGGCGCCGGCGGCCGCAATCTGGGAGAGCGCGAGCTCAAGCTGCTGGCGGCAGTCGCAGCGGAGCGATCCGAAGACGTCGCCCGTGAGGCACTGCGAGTGGATGCGGACGAGCGGCGGGGCCTTCTTGAGGTCGCCGAGCACGAGGGCGACAGCTTCCTCCTTGCGACGGTCGTCGCCAACCAAGGCCTCGAAGCCGAGGATGCGGAAGTGTCCCCAGCGGGTGGGGAAGTCGGCTTCGGCTACCTTCTTGAGCATATATGGATTATAGGGCGCGCTCGGGGGCGAGCGCGCTACAACTCCGTTGGCGTGCTAGAGTCTCGGGGTCATGGACCAGAAGCTCATCCTGATCACGCTGCTGGTGAAGCTGGGCGTGGCGGCGGCGGTGGCGAGCGCGGTGGGGCGGTCGAAGGAGTTCAAGCGGCTGCTGTTCCGCGAAGACCGGACGCTGGGGCAGACGATCGGGTTCATCACGTTCATGGCGGTGCCGATCGGACTGGGGATCTGGGTGCGTCAGAACGTGCGCAACTTCCTGGCCGCCGACATCGCGTTCGAGAGCGTGATCATCATGGGGGTGATGGGCGGGCCGCTGGCGGGCGGGCTGTACGGCGCGCTCGTGGGCCTGCCGGCACTCATCAACCAGGAGTACGCGACCGTGCCGTTCTTCGCGGCGGTCGGCGTGCTGTGCGGGATGCTGCGGAAACTGGCGACCGACCACGAGGAGATCTGGTCGTTCTCGCCGTTCCTGGACGTGAGCGTGTACCGCTGGATCAAGCGGAACATCCGGCGGCCGCGACTGGACTGGCAGACCTCCTTCTTCCTGGTGATCATCGCGCTGACGTTCGTCGAGATGCAGCTGGGGCGGGCGCTGCCGGGGCGCATCTTCACGCTCGAGATCCCGCGGCAGCAGTGGCTGGTGCTGCTGGCGCACTACGCGACGACGATCGCGGTGGTCGCGATCCCGCTGAAGATCTGGAACCTGACGCGCATCGAGATGAAGCTGGAAGAGCAGGAGCGGCTGCTGCTGCTGGCGCGCATGGAAGCGCTGCAGAGCCAGATCAACCCGCACTTCCTGTTCAACACGCTGAACTCGATCCAGTCGCTGGTGCGGGTGGACCCGGATTCGGCGCGCGAGCTGATCGTGAAGCTGGCGAACATCCTGCGGCGGATCCTGAGCCGCAACGAGGCGTTCGTGCAACTGCGCGAGGAGATCGAGTTCATCGACGATTACCTGGACATCGAAGTGGTGCGGTTCGGGCGGGACAAGCTGCGCGTGAACAAGGAACTCGACCCGGCGTCACTGGACGTGGTGGTGCCGGCGATGATCCTGCAGCCCATCGTGGAGAACGCCATCAAGCACGGGCTGGCGCCGAAGGTGGACGGCGGCTCGATCACGCTGCGCTCGAGCCTGCGCGGGGAGCACGTGCTGATCGAGGTGGAAGACGACGGCGTGGGCGTGACGCCGGACGCGCCGACCTCGCAATCGGGCATCGGGATGGCGAACGTGGCCGAGCGGCTGAAGGTGCTGTACGGGGAAGCGGCGCGGCTGGGGATCGGGGAGCGCGATGGACAGGGCGGGACGCGGGTGACGCTGGACTTTCCGGTGCTGGAGTCGCTCGATTCCGGGCCGGTCGCGAACGCCGCGACGGCGATCTACGAGGCGCGCTCGAGCACGGTGCGGTAGAACTGCTCGTACTGCGGAATGATCCTGGAAGCGCAGAAGCGCGACTGCGCGGCGCGGCGCGCGGCCTTGCCCATCTCGCGCAACGTGTTCTCATCCGACAACAAGTCGATGGCATAGCGGGCCATCGTCTCGACATCGCCCACATCCGCGAGGAAGCCGGTGGAGCCGTGGTCGATGACCTCGGGCACGCCGCCGACGCGCGTGGCGACGCTGGGGACCTCGCAGGCCATGGCTTCGAGCGAGGCGAGGCCGAACGACTCGAGCTCACTCGGCATGAGCATGAGGTCGGCCATCGGGAGCTTCTGGTTGATCTCGTTCTGCTTGCCGAGGAAGCGGACGCGTTCCTGGATGCCTTTGCGGCGGGCGAGCCACTCGGCCTGGGAGCGGTCGGGGCCGTCGCCGATCATGAGCAGCATCGCGGGGAGCTTCTTTTGGACGCGGTCGAAGATCTCGATGACGTCGGGAACGCGCTTCACGGGGCGGAAGTTCGAGAGGTGGACGAGGACGCGCTCGTCGTCTTTCGCATACTCGCGGCGAAGTCTCTTGGCGTCGGCGTAACGCATGTAGAGATCGCAGTTGACGAAGTTGTGGATGACCTCGATAGGGTGCTGGATCTCGAATTCCCTGATGGTGCGGTCGCGCAGGTAGCTCGAGATGGAAGTGACGCCGTCGGACTGCTCGATGGAGTACTTGGTGATGGGGAGATAGGAGCGGTCGGCGCCGACCACGGTGATGTCGGTGCCGTGCAGCGTGGTGACGAAAGGCAGGCGGCGCGAGGGGCGGGCGGCGGCGAGCATCTGGCGGGCGAGCATCGCGGAGACCGAGTGCGGGATGGCGTAGTGGACGTGAAGGAGGTCCAACTGGTGGACGTCGGCGACCTCGGCCATGCGGGTGGCGAGCGCGAGGTCGTAGGGCGGGTACTCGAAGAGCGGATAGTTGGAGACGTCGACTTCGTGGAAGTGGATGTTGGCGTGTTGGGTGTTGAGGCGGATGGGCTGCTTGTAGGTGATGAAGTGGATCTCGTGGCCGCGCGCGGCGAGCTCCATGCCGAGCTCGGTCGCGACGACGCCGGAGCCGCCGTAGGTGGGGTAGCAGGTGATCCCTATCTTCATCGGATGCGAAAGGTATGGATGAGCGTGGGGCCGGGAAGATTCAGATTGTAGAGGACAAGTACCGAGTACCGAGTACCAAGTACCGAGTACCGAGAAAAACGGAACACGAAGGACACGAACTACGCACAAAGGACCTCACGACACGGGGGCAAGGTCGGCATAAGAGATGAGCTGGATGTCGCGGGCGGCGAGGAGGTCGCGGGCGGCGGGCGAAGTGAGAACGTGGAGTTCGGCCTCGCGGGAGGCGCGGAGGCGGGTGCGGACGCCGGAGAGCGCGGAGTCGTTGTAGCCGGGGTGGCAGACGAACTCCCAGGTGCCCTCGGGAATGCAGCCAGTGATGGCCTCGAAGAGGCGATGGTCGAGAGCGCCGGTGGCGACGATGCCGAAGGTGCCGTCGGTGGTGGCGAGGCCGGCGTCCGAGGCGGCGCGGCGGAACCGATCGGCGTACCGGCGCAGGACTTTCACCTCGGTGTAGCGCTTCCAGAGCCTGGGACGGCGGAGCAGGCTGGCGTACGCCAGCGGCTTGATGGGCGCGAACGGGTTGCGGACTGCGGGAATGCCGCAGGCTCGAGCGGCGCGGAGGAGCGGCGCGAGGACACGGGGGAACATGTGCGAGTGCTTGTGGGTGTCGAAGTGGGTGAGCTGGAGGCCGGCGGTCTGGAGCTTGCGGAATTGGGCGGCGGCTTCGCTTTCGAGGTCCTCGGCGGAGAAGACGCCGGCAAGGGCGCGGCGGACGAAAGCGGGATAGCTGCGGTAGAGCTCGGCGGGGTGCTTGGGGTCGAGCAGGGTCTTCGAGCTTGCGGAGAGCGGCGAGCCGTCTGTAAGCACGACGTGGCAGCCGACCTTGAGCGACGGTGTGGCGCGGGCGAGAGTCACGGCTTCGTCGAAGGCGGCGGAGCAGGCCATGAGCGTGGCCGAGGTGATGACGCCGCGGGTGTGGCCCTCGAGAATGGCGCGGTTGACGCCGGGAGTGAGGCCGAAGTCGTCGGCGTTGATGATGAGGCGGCGCACCGCGACAGGATAGCAATAAGCGGCAAGCGACAAGCAATCAGCGCGCCGGCGAGTCGCCGGCGCCTACCCACAAGAAAAAGCCCGGCCGAGGGCGGCCGGGCTACCACTTCGTTGGGAAGCCCTAAACGGCCTTGGCGGGGCGGCGGACGGAGTGATCGCTGGGGACGGTCTCCATGGTGGTGCTGCCGGGCTTCTCGCCGAGGTAGAGCTTGATCTTGTCGAGGAGAGCGGGGAAGAGCTCTTCCTTCTGCAGACAGGCGTTGACGTCCTTGCCGCCATCGATGGGGCCGTAGCCGGTGACGATGATGACCGGGATCTGGGGGCTCTTCTCGTGGATCTTCTGGGCCAGCTCGACGCCGTTCATCCCATCCATGCGGAAGTCGGTGACGAGGATGTCGAAGTCTTCTTCCTCGAACTTGCGGAGGGCATCCTGGGCGTTGTAGGCAGAGACGGCGCGGTAGCCATGCATCTCCAAGATCTCGCAGCTCAGACGCGCCAGGACTTCATGGTCGTCGACAAACAGAATGGCTCGCATGGAGCTTTCTCCCGTCGCTCGAAGGTTCTAAGGACTGCCCGGGTGGATAGGGTGTCGGCGGCTCCCGGGTTGCCGGCGACCGCTGCTCTGGTTGGTTTCACGAGCAGCTACAAAGGATGCCTAGCGGTAAGAATTTCACCCTGCCGCCACGGCTGGCCGGCGCCAGAGCCTTACCGCGAATCAGGAGATTTTACCCCTGAATGGAGAGGCACGCGGGCGGCTAAGGTGCGATTTTCAAAAAAGAATGGCGGGGACGACGGGACTCGAACCCGCGGCCTCTGCCGTGACAGGGCAGCGTTCTAACCAACTGAACTACGTCCCCGCATATTGACCGTAGACGTGGGAGGCTGCGGAACCTCCACTCCTTCTAGCTTGGGCAGGAAGGGGTACGGGACGGATGGTGGGCAGTGCAGGACTCGAACCTGCGACCTTCTGCTTGTAAGGCAGACGCTCTAACCAACTGAGCTAACCGCCCCCGGATACAGCTTAGCGCAGAAACGCAGATGCGCGTCCTGAATCAGTATACGGGCGCGCGCGGAAATCGGTCAACGCTAGGAGCGGAGCGGCAGCACGGCACGCAGGCGCGGTTCGCGGAGCGCGAGGCCGACCCAGGTGAGCACGCCGCAGACGACCGCGGTGGGCCAGTTGCCGTCGTTGATGTGGACGTGCGTGGCGACGGCGCCACCGAAGTACGCGGTCATCATGATGGCGCCGAAGACGGCGGTCTTGGGGATGAGGAACAGCAGCGATGAGACGAGGGCGAGCACACCGATAGTCAGCACTGCACTGTCAGGGAAGCCCATTTGCTTGGCGCCTTCGACGGCCTGCGGCATACGAGTGAGGTTCATGACGGCGCCCATCAAGACCAGGGCGGCGGGAATAAGGCAGAGGACCCAGCCGGTGATGAGCCTGGCCTTTGACGGCTGAGCAGGAGAGGGGGACGGTGCAGTGTTCATGGAACCTCTGATGGTGCGGGAGCATTCTCGGCTTCATTCTTTCGCGGGTGGCGGCGAGGACGCCGCCACCCCTGCCGGCGGGACGCCAGCGCTCCGGTCGTGAGCGCCAGCGCTCCGGGCTAGGGTTTCGGCCGCTCGCTGCCGTGGCCGTGCGGCTTGTAGGTTTCCTTGCCGGTCTTCGAGTGCGTGACGTCGTCGTAGAGCGCGTCGATCCAGTCGTTGGCCTTGATGAAGCCCTTGCCGTACGGGTCCTCCCACTGGGCGAGGAGCTTGGCCTGCTTCATCTGGTCGGGAGTCTGTTTCTTCGCGACCGCGGCGGCGACGACGGCGCGGGTGTCCTTGATCATCTGGATGAACTTGCGGACGTCGTCGGCGGTGGAGAGGGGGCCGTGGCCGGGGATGAACTTGGCGTCTGCCGGGACGGTGGCGAGGACCTTCTCGCAGCCGGCGACGAGGCCGGAGACGGTGCCGCCGTTCTCGGTGTCGATGAAGGGGAAGCCGTAGCGGACGAAATCGTCGCCCATGTGAACGACGTTCGCCTTGGGAAAAAAGATGACCGAGTCGCCGTCGGTATGGCCGTTGGGGAAGTGCAGCGCCTGGATGTCTTCGCCGTTGAGGTGGACGGTGAGCGAATCGTCGAAAGTGATGATGGGCAGGGCGTCTTTAGGCGCGGGCGGGGTCGGCGCGCCAAAGCGCTTGATCTCGGTGCCAGCGGCCATGCGCTTGCGAACGTTGTCGTGCGCGATGAGGGTGGAGCCGGACTGGGCGAAGGGCTCGTTCCCGCCGGTGTGGTCGCCGTGGTAGTGGGTGTTGAGGACGAAGCGCACCGGCTTGTCGGAGATGCCTTTGAGCGCGGCCTGGATCTTGGGTGCGAGCGGGGCGAACTGGTCGTCGATGATGACGATGCCGTCTTCGCCGACAGAGACGCCGATGTTGCCGCCGGCGCCGGTCAGCATGTAGACGCCGTCGGAGACTTTCTCCGCCTTGATCTCGACTTTGGAGAAGTCGCGGTCCTGTGCCGCGACGAGCGCGGCGGCGAGCAGCACGGAAACGAGTACGGACTTGCGCATGAGCCCTCCGGAAGAATCGAGAGTGTAACAGACGCGCGAAGTGTTGGGTCGTCACCAGGTTTGCTAGCATCGAAAAGACATGGAGCCACCCGCACTACTGAGGTCGCTGCGGCACAGGAACTATCGGCTCTTCTTCTCCGGACAACTGATCTCGTTGATCGGCACGTGGATGGACACGGTGGCGGAGGCGTGGCTCGTCTACCGGTTGTCGCACTCGCCGTTGCTGCTGGGAGTGGCGGCGTTCGCGAGCCAGATCCCGGTGTTCCTGCTGGCGCCGTTGGGCGGCGTGCTGGCCGACCGCTACGACCGCCGGAAGATCCTGCTGTGGACGCAGGCGCTGAGCGGGATCCAGGCGATGATCCTGGCGATCCTGACGTTGACGCACGTGGTGACGATCTGGCACGTGATCATCCTGGCGGCGGGGCTGGGGATCGTGAACGCCATCGACATGCCGACGCGGCAGGCGTTCGTGGTGGACATGGTGAGCCGCGATGACCTGATGAACGCGATTGCGCTGAACTCGTCGATGTTCAACGGCGCGCGGGTGGTCGGACCGGCGGTGGCGGGCCTGGTCGTGGCGGCCATCGGGGAAGGCTGGTGCTTCTTCGCGAACGCAGTGAGCTACCTCGCGGTGATCACCGGGCTGGTGATGATGAAGATGGAGCGCCGGCAGCGGCACTCGCAGATGCCGTCGGCGCTGAGCCAGATCAAGGAAGGCTTCCGCTTCGTGGCCGGGGAGAAGGCAGTGCGGGCGCTGCTGATCCTGCTGGGCGTGGTGAGCCTGTTCGGGATGTCGTACTCGGTGCTGATGCCGGTGTTCGCGGACCAGATCCTGAAGGCCGGGCCGCGCGGTCTGGGTCTGCTGATGGGCTGCGCCGGTGTGGGAGCGCTGGCGGGCGCGGTGTCGCTGGCGCTGAAGCGAGAAGTGAAAGGGCTGGGGCGGTGGATCATGCTGGGCGCGAGCGGCTTCGGCGTGGCGCTGATCCTGTTCTCGCAGTCGCGGATGGTGTGGCTCTCGTGCGTGGTGCTGCTGTGCGCGGGCTACGCGCTGATGGTGCAGATGTCGTCGTCGAACACGCTGATCCAGTCGATGGTGCCGGACCGGCTGCGCGGGCGGGTGATGGCGATCTACGCGGCGACGTTCATGGGGATGGCGCCGCTGGGCGCGCTGCTCTCAGGTACGCTGGCGCAGCACATCAGCGCGCCGATGGCGGTGGCGCTGGGCGGGGTGGCGTGCATCGCGGCGGGGGCGGCGTTCGGGATGGCGCTGCCGAGGATCCGTCCGCACGCGCGCCGGCTGATCGTGGCGCAGCAGGCGGAGGCCGCGGCCCCGACGCAGCAGATCACCGGCGGCACGGTGGTGGGCGACACTTAGTCGCTGTCTTTTCGGCGCGCGGACCATATAATCGGCGCACTTTTCATCGTTCGGTGGACAGGTCAGGAGCGGACCATGTCGGAGAAGCAGGCGGGACCGCGTTCGGACGCGCAACAGGCGCTGCTCCGTTCGGAAAGAGTCGTGGAGCAGGACCACGTCGAGATCCGCCGCATGCTCGAACGGCTGCGCACCAGCACGGACATGCGCGAGCTGACCGACGTGCTCGGGCAACTGGTCGAGGCGCTCGCGCTCCACTTCCTGAAAGAAGAGCAACCGCAAGGATTCTTCGAGTCGCTGGTCGGGTGCCTGCCGGAGCGGCGGGACGAGATCGCGGGGCTGCGGCAGGAGCACGCCGGCATCAAGGAAGCCCTCGGGCGGCTGTGCCGGACGGTCGCGCAGCCCGGGATGAATCACGTGGCCGTGCACGCGGCTTCCGCAGGGCTGCTGCAAGCGCTGGCGGAGCACGAACGGCGGGAGCACGAGCTGGCACATGCGGCGTTCGCGGGCGACGGAAACGCCTGACGGATGAGGTCAAAAAGGCAGTATGATTCGCCGTCCCCCGCAGGAGAGACAGGAGCGCTCGTGGACGCGACCGGGTCATCGCGAAGCGACATCGCGCGGCGGCTGCCGCGGCACGAGGCCGACAACCGCGTGACGATCACGCTCGACAAGAGCGGTGGCCGGGTGGTGCGCGGGCGCTGCATCAACGTGAGCGAGGCGGGTTTTGGCGCGGTGCTCGCGGGCGAGGTCGAGCCGGGAACGGCCGGGGACGCGAAGCTGACGCTGCAAGGGCTGGAGGAGCCACTGCTTTTGCGCGCCGAGGTTCGCAACCGTCACGGCTTCACGCACGGCTTTCAATTCCACGAGATAAGCCCCGAGCAGCGCCGGACCCTGATGCGCTGGGTGCGCGCGGCGTCGCACGAAGACACCATCAGCATGGACGCGGCGCACGCGATGAATACCGAGCACAGTGACACGCCGCACGAACCGGGCGAGAGCACGGGGCAGTTCCCGGCGTTGGGCGACGAGGCGGAGCCGAAGGATGGCGAGTAGTTCGGCACTCGATACGGGGAAGTGGCGGATCGCGCGAAGCTTTCCGCGCTTCGCCACCGACCTGGTCACGCGCGTGCATTCGTCGCTAACGCCTTCCGAGCGCGAGCCGATGCTGGGCCGGATGGTGGACATCGGGCTGGGCGGCGCGTGCGTCATCGTGGCGGAAGGGAAGCTGGAGATGCGGCAGAAGGTGGTCCTGGAATTTCGCTTCCCCATCAGCCTGCAACCGCTGAAGGTGAAGGCGAGCGTGCGGCACTGCCGCAACGAGAACCGCTACGGGTTCCAGTTCCTGGACTTGCAGCCGGAGGAGCGGGAGAAGATCAGGAAGGCGTGCGCGACGCTGAAGATCGTGTAGCGAGTACCGAGTACCGAGTCAGTGAAAGGCCGCCGGGAGGGCGGCCATTGTAGTTCAAGCGATACTTTAAGTCTTACCGCGGAGTCACTGGTTGCTGCGGTGGCGGTGAGGCGGGCACGCTGATGACCTGGTCGAGGCGCAGGACGAGGCCGCTGTGGGCGGGGATGTTCACGTCTTTGCCCTTGGCGGCAAGCACGTAGCCGCCGCCGGCAGCGGCGCCGATGGCGAGACCCTTGAGAGCGGAGCCGAAGATGAGGCCGGCGACGGTGCCGACCGCGGTGCCGATGCCGACGTTCTTGGCGACCTCGGTGCCGGAGGTGCGCGACTCGACCTGGCCTTCTTCGTCGGTATTGCCGGGGCGCGAGCCGCTGGTGTCGCGCACGGAGACGAGCGTGGCGGTGAGCGGGATGCGGGTGCCGTCGTTCAACACGAACTCGCGGAAGCGCAGGTTGAGGCGGCCCTTGCCCCGAGCGCTGGGCAGCACCTTGCCGGACTCGGCTTGCGCGACCTCGCCGTTGATGCGCGAGCCGCTCGGAATGCCGATGTGGCCGTCGGTGGCCATCAGCGGCTGATTGAGCGTAGCGGTGAAGCGGTCGCCCGGCTTGGAAGTCTTGCTGGAGAGCGGCGTATCGAGAGTGGCCTTGATCTCGGTACCAGCCGGGACGGTGACGACGCCGGCGGGATTCGCAGTGCTTTCCGGCGCGCGGTGCTCGAGCACCGGACCAGTGGAGGGTTCCTGCGGGGGCGTGGTGTCCTGCGGCGGAGGCGCCTGGCCGGCGCGCGGGTCTTCGGTCGAAGGTTGCGGAGCGGCGGTCTGCTGCGACCCGGTCTCGGGATTCGCGGTTGTGGTCGTCTGATTGCTTGGAGCCGAGGTCGTCTGCGACCAGGTCATGGAGACAAGGAACAGGAAGGTCAGGATGAGAGCTGCCGGTTTCCGCATGGGAACGCGCCTCCTGGGCCGCCAGTGGGTTGGAGCGCAACGCGCGCATGAGGGGTTGTGTGAGCCGCAGTGGCGGCGGCATGGGGTTGCGATGTGCTACAAAGTGGTAGGTGATTTCGCGGGAGGATGAGTGGCAGAAGCGAAGACGAAACCGAAGGTCCTGGTGGTGGATGACGACCGCGTGATCGCGGATACCCTGGCCGTTATCCTGGGGCAAAGCGGGTACGAGGCTTCGGCAGTCTATTCCGGAACGGAAGCGGTGGAGCACGCGAGAGCGGTGCGGCCGGACCTGATCATCTCCGACGTCATCATGCCCGACATGAATGGGATCGAGGCGGCGATCAGCATCCGGCAATTCCTGCCGAAGACGAAGATCCTGTTGTTCTCAGGGCAGGCGGCGACGGCCGACCTGCTGGAAAACGCGCGCAAGCAGGGGCACGAGTTCGAGATCCTGGCGAAGCCGGTGCATCCGGCGGACCTGCTGGCGAAGCTGAAGAGCTAGTACCGAGTACCGAGTGACGAGTACCGAGTGGCCGCGTGAGCGGCCATTTTCGTTGCGCGAGCGAAATGAAAACAGGAGGAGGGGAGGAGAGGAGGGACTCTCTTCTTTTGTGTGTTGGGACCGCGAGCATTCTTACTCAAGAAGAGGGAATGGAGGTGAAGTGTTCCCCGCATTTTCCTCTTTCGTGAGCGACAAGGGCTGTAGTGCTAAGAAAAAGCAAAAAGGTCCTCCTCCCTCCTCTTCTCCTCCTGTTTTCATTTTTTCGACAGCGGAAGGAACTATAGTTCGCGGCGGCCTTCCATGGCCTTCAGCATGGTGACCTCGTCGGCGTACTCGATGTCGGAGCCGACAGGGATGCCCATGGCGATGCGCGTGACCTTCACGTCGGGACGCTTGATGGTCTTCGAGAGATAGACGGCGGTGGCTTCGCCCTCGACGGTCGGGTTGGTGGCGATGATGACCTCGTCGACCTCGCCCTTATCGATACGGCGCGTGAGGTTGGAGATGCGGAGCTGCTCGGGGCCGACGCCGTGCAGGGGCGAGATGCTGCCATGCAACACGTGATAGACGCCGTTGAAGTGGCGGGTCTTCTCGATAGCGGCGATGTTCGTGGGTTCCTCGACCACGCACACCAGGCGCTGGTTGCGGGTGGGACTGGTGCAGTAGGTGCAGGGGTCGACGTCGGTGATGTTGTTGCAGACGGAGCAGAGGCGGAGCTTCTCCTTGACGTCGCGAACGGCCTCGGCGAGGGCGTGGGCGTCGTCGTCGGAGGAGCGCAGGATGTGGAAGGCGAGCCGCTGGGCGGATTTTCCGCCGATGCCGGGGAGCTTCTTGAGCTCCTCGATGAGGCGCGCCATGGGTTCGGCGAATTTCGACATTTTCGTTTGTGGCGCTCCCTCGCGCTGCGCCGCGCCCCGTTCGCGCGGACCCTGCAACCGTCTGCTACGGCGCGGCTGAAGCCGCGCCCCTCCGAAACCTAGAGGCCCGGGATCCCCCGGCCGCCGAGCAGGCCGCCGACGGTGGACTTGATCTCGTCTTCGACGCGGCGTGCGCCCTCGTTGACGGCAGCCAGCACCAGATCCTGGAGCATCTCGACGTCGCCGGACTTCACCGCTTCGGGATCGATGGTGATGGCGAGCAGCTGCTTCTGGCCGTTCATGCGGACCTTCACGGTGCCACCACCGGCGGAGGCCTCGACCACGGTCTCGGCCATCTTCTTCTGCAGCGACTCGTATTGTTCTCTCGCCTGCGACATCAGGCGCTGAAGGTCGAAACCAGCCATACGACTCCTACTTTCTGTTCTTGTGGTCGATGACGCTGCGGATCTCGGCGCCGAACTTTTCCTGCATGCGGCGGACGACGGGCTCGTCGGCGACGCGGCCGCGCGGCGAAGCGGGCGGCTTGGCGGCGGCGCCGTTGCCGTTGGTGTGGCCGTTGCCACCGTTGGCTCCGACGCCGACGACCTTGAAGCGGAGCGGACGGCCGGCGGCTTCCGCGAGGGCGGAGGTCAGCAAACGCTTGGGTTCTGGGCCCAGCGCCATGTCCACCACGGCGGGCGACTTGGGGACGTTGATGAGCAATTCGTTGCCGGTGAGCAGCCACTCGCCTTCGCTGAGCATGTAAGCGAGGGTGCGCTGGCCGGCGGATTCGAGCGCGGCGACGACGCGGTCACGCAGAGAGTCGGGCGAGAGGTCGGGCGCTTCGGCGACTGCGACGGCAGCGGCTGCGGGCGCGGCCGACGGCGGCCGGGCTCCAACTTCGTTGGCGGAAGACATTTCGCCCTTGCGAGCGCGGTCACGCTCGAAGGGGGAGAGGCGCGGCGGCTCGGGCGCGCGTGAGGTGGCGGCGGGCGCCCTCGAGGTCGAGGGCGCTACACCGGTCGAAGGCGCGACGTTTGCGTGCGCGCTCGAGGGCGAGCGCGCCACAACCGTGTTGGCGGCGCTGAGCAACTGCTCAAGCGGGAGGAGGCGCTGGGCGTGGACCATCTTCAGAATGCCGAGCTCGAGGTGGAAGCGCTGCTCCTGGCGGTAGCCGAGCTCGTCGGCGGTGCGGAGCATGATGTTGAGAAAGCGCGCGAGATCTTCTTCGGAGAAGCGTTCGGCGAGGGCGGCGACACGCCTGCGCTCGTCGGTGGAGATCTGAAGCAGCGGGGAATCGCCACCGGCAACCTTGGCGACAAGCGAGTTGCGCAAGAAGCGGACGAGCTGGCGGGCGAAATGCGTGGGGCTCTGGCCTTCCGAAACCAGCTTGTCGACCAGACGCAGAGCGTCATCGGCGGAACTGCGGGCGACGGCGTCCATGACCTGCTCGAGTATCTCGGTGGAGACGGCGCCGACGAGCGAGCGGACGAGGTCGGCGGTGAGGGTGGTGCCGCAGCAGGCGATGGCCTGGTCCATGATGGAGAGGGCGTCGCGCATCGAGCCGTCGCCGGCCTCGGCGAGGACGGCGAGAGCGTCGTCGTCGGCCTTGATCTTCTCGGCCTTGGCGATGTCGCGGAGCTGTCCGACGATGTCGGCGAACTTCACCGCGTGAAAGCTGAAGTGCTGGCAACGCGAGCGAATGGTCTGGGGGATGTCTTCAGGCTGCGTGGTCGCCAGCATGAAGACGACCCAGGGCGGCGGCTCCTCGAGGGTCTTGAGGAGGGCGTTGAAGGCGGCCTCGGTGATCTGGTGGGCTTCGTCGAGGATGAAGATGCGGAAGCGGTCGCCGCGCGCGGGCTGGCCTTCGGAGGTGGCGATGATGCCGCGGACCTCGTCGATGCCGCGGTTGGTGGCGGCGTCGATCTCGATGACGTTCATGGCGCCGACGGCGCCTTCGCGGATCTCGCGGCAGGAATCGCAGACGCCGCAGGGCTCGGCCTGCGGGTGGTCGCCCGCCTTGCAGTTGAGCGACATGGCGAGGATGCGCGCGACGGTCGTCTTGCCGATGCCGCGGTGTCCGGAGAAGATGTAGCCGTGGGCGATGCGGCCCTGCGCGATGGCGTTCTTCAGCGTCCGGGTGACGTGCTCCTGCCCGATGACGTCGGAGAACTTCTGCGGACGATACTTGCGCGCCAGGACCTGGTAGCTCATGCGGGAAACCAGATTATACGTTAGTGCTGTGCCGGCATTTTCCTGGGATGTGGCTTGCAAAAACACGCGGTGGAGGAATAGGCTTTGCGTCCGGACTGCCGCACCCCTTGTCGGCAGGAGGTAGGAGATGAGCTTGAAGATCACCACCAAACAGGTCGACGGCGTGACCGTCGTGCACTGCAACGGCAGGATCGTGTTCGGGGAAGAGGCCGCCAGCCTGCGCGAGCAGGTGAAGAACCTGCTGACGACGCAGAAGAACATCGTGCTGAACCTGGGCGGCGTGAGCTACATCGATTCGGGCGGGCTGGGAACGCTCGTGGGCCTCTACACTTCGGCGCGGGCCGCCGGTGGCGACATCCGGCTGGCGAACCTGACGCAGCGCGTGGGCGACCAGCTGCAGATCACCAAGCTGGTGACGGTGTTCGAGGTCTTCGACAGCGAGGAGAAGGCGGTCAATTCGTTCAAGGCGACGGCGACCGCGTAAGGCCAAGATGCGTCGTCGCTGCTCGCGCGCTGGAGAAAACGCGCGCTCGCGACGCTCCTCAGCATGACTCTTTCGGGAGATTTAAGCCGCACGGTTGTGCGGCTTTTTTCTTTTGGCGCGGGTGGCGGGTCTCTCCTTCGCGCGCGCGAGCCTTTTCAAGCGAGCGATCTCGGCGGGCTCGTACATCGTGCCGCGGCATTTGCTTGCGCCGCAGGAGCAGGGCGCGTCGTCGAGGTCGTCGCCGTCGTAGAGGTTGTAATCGTAGGTGAGCTCCTCACCGGGGGCGATGTCGCGGAGGGCGACGATCCAGACGTGGCCGTCGATCTCCTCGGTCTCACAGTTAGGGTCGCAGGAGTGGTTCACGAAGGCGGCGGTGCCGTGGCCGTCGATGACGGTGTTGCCGTCCTGCATGCCGAAGAGGTACGTGACCTCGTCGGCAGCGTAGAGGTTCTCGCAGGCCGAGGCGGGGAGGCGCGGGCCGGTGTACTCGACGACCCGTGTTCCCTTGGCGATGGGAGCGGTGGTGTAGCAGCCGACGGCGTGGATGGCGGAGGAGCGGAGGATCAATCCCATGACGCAGGGGATTGGATGCCAGGCGTCGTCGCGGAGTTCCAGCGGCACTATTCCTGGCAGTTGTGCTGGGCGACGTGGGCCTGGATGGCGTTGGAAGCGCGCTGGATGCGGCGCTGCAGGAAGCCTTCGTAGTCCATGTTATTGGGACGCGCGGTGCGCTCATGGATGCTGCGCTCACGGGCGCGGGCGCGGCGGTCCTCGAGTTCCTGGCGGAGCTGTTGCGCTTCGGTGCGCAGACGGATCAGGTCAGTGCATTCCATGGGAGACGGCAGAGATTATAACGAGAGACGGCTGAGGATTTGAAGTGGGCAGCAAAGAAAAACGGCCGCCCCGGAGGGCGGCCGTGGGGAACAGCCGAACTACTTCTGTTGCTGGTTGAGGTCGGTGCGGGGCGCGACGCCCTGGACGTTCGGCATGCGGTTGACGACACCGATCTCGGCGTCGCCGAGCGAGATACCGACGCGGTCGAGGGTGAGGCCGGTGACGCGGTCGAGCTCGACGCGGGACTTCTCGTAGGCCGACGTCGACAGCACGACGTTCGACTCGGCCTGCGCCAGGTCACGCTGCGCCTGCAGGACGAGCGTGTTGGTGGAAGCGCCGAGCTGATACTTCTTCTGCTCGGCTTCGAGCGACTGCTGGGCGAGGTCGCGCGCCTTTTGGGCGGCGGCCACGCGGGCACGGTTCTGCTGAAGCGCGTACTGCGCGTTGCGGACTTCGATGGAGACCTGGTTCTGAAGCTGCTGCAGGCGCATCTGCGCCTGGCGGTACTCCAGCTCCGAGCGCACCTGGTCAGCCTGCGCGGCGCGGTTGCGGATGGGGATATTGAAGTTCAGCCCAACGGCGTAGTCGGGCGCGGAGTTGTCGAAGTTGCGAGCGAAAGCGTTGTTCCAGCCGGTGCGAGGAGCGCACGGCGGTTCGAGTGGGCCGCCGCAGGGCGCCAGAGCGTTCTGCTCGCCGGCGAGACCGGAGCCGCCGTACCAGGCGATGAGGTCCATGCTGGGGAGCAGGGCATTGCGGGCCGACTTCTTGGTGATGTCGCGGTTAGTCAAGTCGATGCGGGCCTGCGCGAGCTCCGGACGATGGCCCATGGCGTCGCCGATGAGGTCCTGGATGGGAACGACCGGCTCCTGCTCGGGGAGCGACATGGTGTCGGTCGGGATGACCGGCGCGGCGGCGAGTTGCGGGTCGGTCAGGTTGCGGCTGATCGCGTTCTTCATCAGGAGCTGCTGGAGCTGGAGGTTGGTCTGCGAGACGATGAGCTCCTGCTCGCGGGTCGCGACCTCGGATTCGGCGCGCGTGATCTCGATGGGCGCCAGCGTGCCGATCTCTACCTGCTTCTTGTTGTCGGAGAGGGTCTTGTTGGCGAGTGCGACCGAGCGCTCCTTCACCTTGACGTCTTCGTAGGCGTTGACCAGGTCCCAGTAGATGTTCTGGATCTGGGAGACGGTGGTCTGCACCTGGTTGCGGAAGCCGATGTCGGAGATCTCACGGTTGTTGCGCGCGATGCGGATGAAGCGGCGGTTGGGGCCGGTGCCGAAGCCGGCCAGCAGGTGCTGCCGGACGGTGAGGCGGAAGCCGGACGAGAGCTCGGGGACCAGCGTGGTGAACAAGCTGTTGGTCGTCTGGCGGGAGTTCTGGAAGCTGACCGTCATCGCGGTGCCGGTGCTCCAACCCTGGAAATAGGTGAAGTTGGCGGTGCCGCTGTTCTGCTGGAAGTTCGCGGTACCGGTGGTCACGGTGTTGGCCAGCGGGAAAGTGGCGTGATTGATGGTGAGGTTGGAGCTGAGGATGGGGTCGAAAGAATCCACCGCAGTACCCACGCCGCTGGTTGAGGCGACGATGCCGCCGGTGCCGGTACCGGCGCCGCCGGCGCCGGAGGTGGTGCCGCCCGCGCCCGCGCCGGACGCGCCGGTGCCAAAGCCACCCACGCCGCCGCCCGGGGTGCCCTGGACGAGGCCGGTGTTGACGCCGCGGACCGACCCGCCGGACTTGGTGCGGAGGATGTCGGTATCGGCGATGGAGAGGTTGTAGCGCGCGATGGCAAGGTCGAGGTTGTTCTCGAGCGCCAGCGCGATGGCGTCGTTCATCGAGAGATAAAGCGTGCCTTCGCGGACGAGCTGGTCGATGCGCGGGGTATTGGCGAAGACCGGCTCGGGGACCTCGCGGCCCACGTAGGGCGTGACCAGGAAGGGAAAGTGCGAGCGCGGCTTGGAGTAATCCTGCATGGTCGGCGTGACGCGTTGCGGAGCGGAAGCGCTCGCCGAAGGAGCGGGCGGTGCGGGTTCCTGGGCAGCGGCCGGCAGGGCCATGGGCGCAAGCAGCGCGAGCACCAGGGCCAGCGCCAAAGATTTGAGGCGGAACGAGGAACGGATCGGCATTCCCTTATCTCCCATCACGAAAGACGATGACTTTTCCATGAATAGACGGCAGAGCATCCTTACAGACTGTATAAATCCGAAATCGTCAACGAGTTATACGCAGTTTGGCCGCCCGCGGTTCCTTTTTCTCTACCGGCAGGACCGCGCACGGGACCGCATGTTCAGCTTCCCGGGAAGTGGCATAGTATAAACCCGGCGGTACAGCGAAGCATTAGAGAAGCTGAGCGACGTGGTTTAGACGGTCCCAGCCCCCGCCAGTCACGAAAAAAGATTGCGCCGCAGCCTGAAAATCACGCTCGCCTACGACGGCTCGGAGTTCTTCGGGTGGCAGGTGCAGCCCGGGAGGCCGACCGTCCAGGCGGAACTGGCGGCGGCGCTCGAGCGGATCGCGGGTTGCCGGGAATTGCCGCAGGGGTCAGGCCGGACCGATGCAGGCGTCCACGCGCTGGGGCAGGTGGCGAGCGTCGCCATCGAGAGCCCCATCCCGGTCGAGAACCTGGTGATCGCGCTGAACGACGTGTTGCCAGCGAGCATTCGCGTGCTGAAGGTGGAGAAGGCGCGGGCGAGCTTCCACGCGCGGCGGTCGGCCAAGAACAAGACCTACCGGTACCGGATCTGGCGGAGGGCGATCTGCCCACCGTTCCTGGCGCGGTATGTGACGCACCACCCATGGCCGCTGGACGTCGCGGCGATGCAGCGGGCGGCGAAGCGAGTCATCGGCCGGCACGATTTTACGTCGTTCGCGGCGGTCGATCCGGAGAAGCGGCGGGCGGGCGAGACGCGGTCGAATGTCCGGACGGTCTATGTATCGCGCTTTCGCCAAGTAGGCGATGAATTGGTCTACGAGGTCCGCGGAAGCGGGTTTCTGCACCACATGGTGCGGAACCTGGTCGGGACGTTCCTGCTGGTGGGCAAGGGAACGCTGAAGCCGGCGGACGTGCAGGCGATCCTGAAGAAGAAGAGCCGGTCGGCGGCGGGAGCGACCGCGCCGGCGCAGGGACTGTACCTGGTCGGCGTGGAGTACTAGCCAACGGTACCGCCGGCGGCCTTGGCCTGGGCGCTCTGTGCGCGATGAGCGCGGCGGGAGAAGCGGCGCAGAGCCGAGGTTACAAGCATTCCATCGGGTACAATCGGCGTGATACGGAGAGCATAAGGATGGCGACTTCCACGGTCGAAGTTCCCCAACTGCCCAAGCACAAGACGAAGCTGAAGAAGGCGGGGCAGCGCTCGTGCAACGAGAAAGACGCGAAGGGCAAGATCTGCGCGGGGCACCTGAAGCGCTGGTATTACGCGGCCGACGTGGCCGAGCAGGAGTGCGGAGACGTGTCGGCCGCGCTGGGCGAAAACGCTGAGATCTACCGCTGCGAGCACTGCAAGACGCTGTATTTCCCGAACCCGGCGGACTTCCGCGGTCTGAACGTGGCGGGGCGGGGAAGCATCTCAGATTTCGGGCTGACGATCGCACCGAAAGACGACAAGGCGGGGACGCAGCAGGCGACCGGGCATCCGAACCCGCCGGCGAAGCAGGCGGACGCGCTCGGGAAGAAGTAGCCGTGAAGCATCACCACCTCATTCACGACTGGAATACGAAGCAGGCGAGGTTCAAGCCGGGCGCGGGACGCGTCCTGCTGAACGACGAATCGCTGCGCGACGGGCTGCAGTCGCCATCGGTGAAAGACCCCAAGATCGAGCAGAAGATCGAGATCCTGCACCTGATGGAGGACCTCGGGCTCAACATGCTGGACATCGGGCTGCCGGGCGCGGGACCGCGGGCCTACGGCGACGTGGAGCGGCTGGCGCGCGAGATCGCGGAGTCGCGCATGAAGATCAAGCCGAACTGCGCGGCGCGGACGCACAAGAACGACATCACGCCGGTGGCGGAGATCTCGCAGAAGGTGGGGATGGCGATCGAGTGCGCGACGTTCATCGGGTCGAGCCCCATCCGGCGCTACACCGAAAACTGGACCGACGACTTCCTGCTGAAGACGACGGAAGAGGCGGTGACGTACGCGCGCTCGCTCGGGCTGGACGTGATGTACGTGACCGAAGACACGTCGCGCTGCGATCCCGAGACGGTGCAGCGGCTCTATTCGACGGCCATCCGCTGCGGGGCGAGCGCGATCGTGGTGTGCGACACGTGCGGGCACGCGACGCCGGACGGTGTGCGGGCGCTCATTCGGTTCGTGATGGACGAAGTGGTGAAGCCGTCGGGCGAGAAGATCCGGGTGGACTGGCACGGGCACTGCGACCGCGGGCTGGCGGTAGCGAATTCGTTCGCGGCGCTCGAGGCGGGAGCGGACTGCGTGCATGCCTGCGCGATCGGCATCGGCGAGCGGGTGGGCAACACGCAGATGGACCAGATGCTGGTGAACCTGAAGCTGATGGGCGTCTCGCCGTGGGACAAGCAGGACCTATCGAAGCTGAAGGAGTACTGCGACAAGGTTTCGCAGTACACCGGCGTGCCAATCCCGAAAAACTACCCGGTGGTGGGCGCGGACGCCTTCCGGACGGCGACCGGGGTGCATGCGTCGGCGGTGATCAAGGCGCTGAAGAAGGGCGATCGCGCGCTGGCCGACGAAGTGTACTCGGGCGTGCCGGCGAGCGAGTTCGGGCTGAAGCAGTCGATCGAGGTCGGGCCGATGTCGGGGAAGTCGAACATCATCCACTGGCTCGAGAGCCGTGGCATCACGCTGGAAGACGCGGTGGTCGAGCGCATCTACACGCGCGCCAAGGCGTCGGACCGGCTGCTGACCGAGCAGGAGATCCTGGAATGCTGCCAGGGCGCGGCCGCGAAGTCGGGCTAGAGGACGAATCCATCCGAGAGAGAACTCCCTTGAAACGAATCCTTGTGATTGCAGTGCTGCTGGGCAGTCTCGCGCTCGCGCAGAGCAAACCGGCGGTGAAGCCAGCGGCGCCGAAAGCGGCAGCGCCGCAGCCGGCGGCCACCGGACTACCGACGGAAGCGACGGTCGATTCCTTCATCCGGCACTACTGGGGCTACAACCCGCAGTTGCAGTGGAAGGTGGACCTGATCGAGGCGTCGGAGGTGCCGGGGATGGCGGATGTGCTGGTGACCTTCGCGGGCGACCCGCCGCAGCGGATGCGGATGTACGTGAGCGCGGACGGTGAGCACGCGATCGTAGGCGAGGCGCTGCCGTTCGGCGCCGACCCGTTCAAGGACGAACGCGCGCTGCTGGCGGCGAAGGCCAACGGTCCAGCGCAGGGCGCGCCGAAGCCGAGCGTGCTGATCGTGGAGTTCAGCGACCTGCAGTGCCCGCACTGCAAGGCGGCGCACCCCATCCTGGAACGACTGATGAGCGAGGAGCCGCAGGCGCGGCTGGTGTTCCAGAACTTCCCGCTGCCGAACCATGACTGGGCGCAGAAGGCGGCGCAGTACGCCGACTGCGTTGGGCAGAAGAGCAGCGAGCAGTTCTGGAAGTTCGCAGGCTCGATCTTCGAGGCGCAGCAGAGCATCACGGCGGCGAACGCCGACGAGAAGCTCATGCAGCTGGCCACGGCGGCGGGCGCGGACGGCGCGGCGATGAAGGCTTGCTCGGCGCTGCCGGCGACGTCGCAGCGCGTGAAGCAATCGTTCGATCTCGGCCGGCAGCTCGACGTGAGTGGCACGCCGACGGTGTTCGTGAACGGGCGGCGGATCTCGTCGCTCGGGAGCCTGCCGTATGAAGAGCTGAAGGCCATGGTGGACTTCGAGGCCGAGATGGCGGGGAAGAAGTAGACGCATTCCGCGCCGGCAGGTCTCGCCGGCGCCTACCAGTCGCTAACCGATATTGGCTTCGCGCAGGCGCTGCGCGGCCGTCTCGCTCGTGACCGGGGTGAAGTACACCTCCTTGAAGGTGTAGGACTTCGCCTTGCGGGCGAGGATGGGCAGGATCTCGATGTGCCAGTGGTAGTCGTCGTCGATGGTCCGCCAATACTCCAGCACATCCGATTTGTGGAGGGTGTTGGGAGTGGTGTGCAGCACGAGGTGAAAGTCCTCGGTGATGGCGCGAATGCGGCGGAGCGTGCGCTTGAGCAGGCGGGCGAGATCGCCGAGGGGGTGATGGCGGGTAAGCACGCCGTGCTCGAACGAAGCCGCGTGTGTGCGCGCCATGATCCAGGTCTCATACGGAACGCGCGGCGCATAGGGGCAGGAGGCGACGTAGTCGCCGATGGACTCGACCAGGCGCACGGCCTGGCGTTCCTCCTGCGCGAGGATGTCGCAGAAGACGCAACGCTCCTTCTGCGCGTAGTACTCGCGCCCGGAGCGAAGCTCGTAAAGCACGCGACGCGGGACGAAGGTGGTGGCGGTGAGCTGGGCGGTCGGGTGCTCGAACTCCTGGCCGGCGACCGCGCCGTGGTTCTTGAAGACGGTGATGTACTTGAAGCGGCGGTCTTTCTTCAGGTCCTGCACGCGCTGCGCCACCAGGAGGAGAAAGTTCTCGACCTCGGCGTCTGGGGCGTCCCACATCTGGCGATCGTGGCGAGGATTCTCGACCAGGACTTCGTGGGCGCCGACGGCACGCATCTTGTCGTACAGGCCGTCGCCGCGGCGGGAGGGATCGCCCTCGATGCGGTATGTGGGTGAGGGATGGACGACGGCACGGGCGCTCCAGCCGTAGCCTTCCGCAGAGCCCGCCGACGCGATGACCTGGGCGGGATGCGGGGAGTTGGCGCAGAAGGTGCAGCCTTCCTGGCGCGGCGTTTCCATCGGCTCGTCGCCGGTGATGACCCAGGAGCGCGTGATGGGATCTTTGCGCAGTTCCATTGTGGGAGCGCGGGAGACGGCACCCTAGGAGACCACCTTGCGGAGTCCGCGTCAACGCGCTGAAATCCACAGCAGAGAGGCCGCGGGCCAGGGACTATAATCCGCAGCACTCACGAGCCCGAGCGCATGACCGAGCCGATCTCCGCTTCCACGCCGCTGATGCGGCAGTACGCCGCCATCAAGAAGGAGCATCCGACCGCGCTGCTGTTCTTCCGGCTGGGCGATTTCTATGAATTGTTTTTCGAGGACGCGGTGGTCGCGGCGCGCGAGCTGCAGATCACGCTGACCTCCCGCAACAAAGAGAAGGGGCAGGCAGTGCCGATGTGCGGCGTGCCGTACCACTCGGCCGAGGGGTATCTCTCGAAGCTGTTGCGGAAGGGATTCAAGGTCGCGATCTGCGAGCAGATGGAGGACCCGAAGAAGGTCAAGACGCTGGTGCGGCGGGAGGTGACGCGCGTCCTGACGCCGGGAACGACGGCGGATGCGTCGCTGGCGTCGGAGGAGAACAACTTCCTGGCGGCGTACGCGACGGTGGGCGACACGGTCGGCTTCGCCGCGCTCGACCTTTCGACCGGCGAGTTCCGTGCGACGGAGTTCCTGGGCGAGGGCGCGGAGCGGCGCGTGCTCGACGAATTGCAGCAGCTGCGACCGCGCGAGGTGTTGTTCGGGACGTCGCTGCCGCTGTTCGAACGCCAGTCGGCAGGCGAGACCAAGCTGACCGAGACGCCGCTCGAGGACTGGATCTTCGCGCCGGATTACGCCATCCCGCAGGTCGAGAACCATTTTGGCGTGCTGTCGCTCGAGGGATTCGGGTTGGCGGGGCGGGCGGCGGCGGCGTCGGCGGCGGGCGCGATCCTGCACTACGTACGCTCGACGCAGCGCGGGACGCTGGCGCACGTCGACCGCATCGGGTACTACGAGCGCGCCGAGTGCCTGGTGCTCGACGCCGTCACGGTGCGCAACCTCGAACTGATCGAGCCGCTGTTCGCGAGCGCGGGCGACGAGGTAACGCTCTTCCTCGCGCTCGACGAGACGGCGACGCCGATGGGGAAGCGCTTGCTGCGGGCGTGGATGCTACGGCCATCGATCGCGCCGGCCGAGATCAACGGCAGGCTCGACGCGGTGGAGGCGATGGCCGGCGACCTGGTCGGCCGGGAAGAGCT
Source organism: Terriglobales bacterium (assembly GCA_035457425.1). Taxonomy (NCBI): domain Bacteria; kingdom Pseudomonadati; phylum Acidobacteriota; class Terriglobia; order Terriglobales; species Terriglobales bacterium. The sequence continues at coordinate 14,697 of DATIBR010000073.1, read as the reverse complement.
GCGGCGCTCACTCGACGGCATCCTCGACCTGGAGCGTCTGCTGAGCCGCGTGACCCTGGAGATCGCGAACCCGCGCGACCTGCTGGCGTTCGCAGTGTCGGTGGGGAAGATCCCCGGCGTGCGCGCCGGCGTGGGGAAGTTCGGGGCGGCGCGGCTCGCGAGGCTGCACGGCTTGCTGGACGAGCTGACGGATGTTCGCGAGCGCATCGAGAAGACGCTGGTGGAGGAGCCGCCGCTGAGCTTTGCCGACGGCGGCGTAGTGCGCGAGGGCGTGGAAGCGGAGCTCGACGAGTTACGCGACATCAGCCGCAACAGCAAGCAGTACCTGGCGCAGATCGAGGAGCGTGAGCGGCAGCGGACGGGGATCGGGTCGCTGAAGGTCAAATTCAATTCCATCTTCGGGTACTACATCGAGATCTCGAAGGCCAACCTGCATCTTGCGCCGACGGACTACGAGCGCAAGCAGACGCTGGTGAACGCGGAGCGCTTTACCACGCCGGAGCTGAAGCAGTACGAGGCCAAGATACTGGAGGCGCAGGAGAAGATCGTCGAGATCGAGCGCCGGTTGTTTGCGGAGTTGCGCGCGGCGGTGGGCGCGGAGGCAAAACGGATCCGGCAGACGGCGCTGGCGCTGGCCGAAGTCGACGTGCTGGCGTGCTTCGCGCACCTGGCGGCGACGCGCGACTACTGCCGGCCCAGGCTGGACGAGTCGGGCGACCTGGAGATCGTCGAGGGGCGGCACCCGGTGGTCGAGCGCCAGGAGCTGATGCAGACGGCGGAGCGGTTCGTCCCGAACGACTGCTTTCTGAACGGGAGCACGCACAGCATCGTGGTGCTGACCGGACCGAACATGGGCGGCAAGTCCACCTACCTGCGGCAGACGGCGCTGATCGCGATCATGGCGCAGATGGGGAGCTTCGTGCCGGCGCGGGCGGCGCGGCTGAGCGTGATCGACCGCGTGTTCACGCGCATCGGAGCGAGCGACAACCTGGCGCGGGGGCGCTCGACGTTCATGGTGGAGATGACCGAGACGGCGGCCATCCTGAACACGGCGACGGCGCGGTCCCTGGTGCTGCTGGACGAAATGGGGCGCGGCACCGCAACGTACGACGGGCTGGCGCTGGCGTGGGCGGCGATCGAATACCTGCACGCGCGGACGCGGGCCAAAACGCTGTTCGCGACGCACTACCACGAACTGACGGAGTTGGCTGACCACCTGCCGGGGGTGAAGAACTACCACGTGTCGGTCAAGGAGTCGGCGGGCGGGATCGTCTTCTTGCGGAGGGTGGAGCCGGGGGCGGCGGACAAGAGCTACGGCATCGAGGTGGCGAAGCTGGCGGGACTGCCACCGGAGGTCATCGGACGGGCGCGCGAGGTGCTGGCGTTGCATGAGAGCGCCGAGCAACAGGTGTCTGACGGGCTGACGCAGGAGCCGCGCGGGGCGGCGGCGGCCGCCGCCGCGGGCCAGACCCAGCTGACCATCTTCACGCCGCTCTCGCAGAAAGTCGTCGACCGGTTGCGCGCGGCCGACGTCGACCGACTGACGCCACTCGAAGCCCTGAACCTGCTTCACGACCTGAAGAAGCAGATCGACTGACATGCGAGGGAAGAGCGCCTCTCTGCGCCGCGCCGCCGGACAACTGCTGATCATGGGATTCGACGGGGCCTCCGTCGGACCGCGCCTGCGCAAGCTGGTGGGCGAGACGCAGCCGGGCGGCGTGATCCTGTTCGCGCGCAACATCGAGAGCGCGCGGCAGACGCACGCGCTGGTTACCGGCTGCCAAAGGCTGATGCCTAGGCCGGCATTCCTGTGCGTGGACATGGAGGGCGGCACGGTCGACCGGTTGAAGGGTGTAGTTCACCCGGCGCCGGCGGCAGCGGATGTGTTCGCGACGGGAGACAAGAAGCTGTTCCGCGAGCATGGCAAGCTCATCGGCGAGGAGTGCCGGGCCTTGGGATTCAATACGGACTTCGCGCCGGTGCTGGACCTGGGTTTCGCGCCGTCGCGCACGGTGCTGGGGTCCCGGGCAGTCTCCGCCAAGCCGAGCGAAGCCGTGGGCTACGCTCGGGAGTTCCTGCGCGGGCTGCGGGAGGCGCGCGTGATCGGCTGCGGGAAGCATTTTCCCGGGCTGGGCGAGGCGAACCTCGACACGCATCACGAGCTGCCGGCGATCGCGAAGCCGTGGAAGCGGCTTTGGGACGAGGACCTGGCGCCGTATCGCGCGCTGCGAGCGCAGTTGCCGTTCGTGATGGTGGCGCACGCGGCGTATCCGGAGGTCACCGGTGACCGCAAGCCGGCGTCGCTGTCGGCGCAGTGGATGGGCGAGGTCCTGCGGAAGAAGTTGGGCTATCGCGGGCTGGTGCTCTCGGACGACCTGGAGATGGGCGGGGTCCTAGCGGCGGCGCCGATCGAGGAGGCCGCGGTCGAGACGCTGCGCGCGGGCGCGGACGTCTACTTGGTCTGCCATAACGAGGCGCACGTGAGCGGCACGTTCGAGGCGGTGGTGCGGGAAGCAGAGCGCGACGCGAGGTTCGCCGCGCTGGTGGAACAGCGGGCGAAGCGCGTGCTCGCGTATAAGAAGAAGATGCGAGCGTGGTTGCGGACAGCACCGGCGCCGAGCGCGGTAACGGTGCGGGAGTTGCGCGCGCGCTTGCAGAAGTTCACGGACATCGTGCATCGACAGCTGGCGTACTAGCGAGGCAGAGTTGATCGTAGCGGGCGTGATGAGCGGGACATCGGCCGACGGCATCGACGTCGCAGTGGTGCGGCTGCTGGGACGCGGGGTAACGACCCGGCTCCGGCTGCTAGGGCACCTGCACGTCCCATACCCGAGGCAGGTGCGGGCTGCGGTGCTGGCGACGATGAACGCGGGGACGGCGAGCGTGGCGGACCTTGCCCGGCTGAACTTCACCTTGGGGGAGCTGTATGCGGAGGCGGTGAACGCGGCGCGCAAGAAGTTCGGCGCGGGGCTGCAACTGGTGGGCTGTCACGGCCAGACGATCTATCACCAGGGCGACCCGCAGCGCTTCCTGGGGTACGACGTGGCGTGCACCTGGCAGACGGGGGAGGGCGCGGTGGTGGCGGCGCGGACCGGCGTACCGGTGGTCAGTGACCTGAGGACGGCGGACGTGGCCCAAGGTGGCAAAGGCGCCCCGCTGGTGCCGTTCCTCGATTACATGCTGTTCCGTCACCGCACGCGGGCTCGCATCGCGCAAAACATCGGCGGGATCGCGAATCTTACGGCGATCCCGGCAGGCGCGAAGCCGGAGCGGGTGATCGCGTTCGATACCGGACCGGGCAACATGGTGATCGACGCGTGCATGCAGCGGCTGTACGGCGAAGACTGCGACCGCGGCGGGCGTGTCGCCGCGACCGGTCAGGCGATGGACCGCGTGCTGCGCGACATCCTGCGGCAGCCGTTCTTCGGGCAGCGTCCGCCGAAGACTGCGGGCCGGGAGGAATTCGGTCGGGAGTTCGTGGGCCAGTTCCTGCAGCGCTGCCGCGGAGCGAGCAAGGCCGACATCATCGCGACAGCGACCGCGCTGACGGCCCGTTCGATCGGAGACGCCGTGGAGCACTTTGCGCTGCCGCGCTTCCGGGGAACGAAGGCGGAGATGATCGCCGCCGGCGGCGGGACGAAGAACCGCAGCCTGATGCGGATGCTCGCGCAACGCCTGAAGCCGCTGGGAGTGGCGGTGCGGACCTCGGCCGACCTGGGCATGCCGGCGGAAGCGAAGGAAGCGGCGGCGTTCGCGGTGCTCGCCTATCAGACCTGGCAACACCAGCCCTCGAACCTGCCGTCCGCCACCGGGGCGCGGCGTCCGGCGATCCTGGGCAAGATCTCACATGCATAAGCTGCTGCCACTCCTCGTGCTGTTGCCGCTGGTGGCGTGCGCGCGCAAGCCCGAGGGAGACACGCTGGTCATGATCATCGAGTCGAGCCCGGCGAACCTCGACCCGCGGATCGGGACGGATGCGGCTTCCGAGCGGATCGGGACACTGCTGTTCGACTCGCTGGTGCGGCGCGACGAGCACTTCAACATGCAGCCGGCGCTGGCCGAGCGCTGGGAGATCCCCGACCCGCTCACCTACATCTTCCACCTGCGGCGGGACGTGAAGTTTCACGACGGGCGGCGGCTGACGGCCCGGGATGTGAAGTGGACGTTCGATTCGCTGCTGAACGGGACGGTGGTCAGCGCCCGCGCCGGGGCGTACCGGCTGGTGGCCGCCGTGGAGTCGCCGGACGAAGCGACCGTGGTCTTTCGCCTGAAGGAACCGTTCGCACCCCTGCTCTGGAACCTGTCGAACGGCTCAATGGGGATCGTACCGTACGGCAGCGGCAAGGACTTCAACCGGTCGCTGGTCGGGTCGGGTCCGTTCCAATTCGTGCGCGCGGAGCTGGATAAAGAGGTCGTGATCGAGCGCAACGAGCAGTACTGGGGTGAGAAGCCGAAGCTGCGGCGGGTGCGCTTCGCGGTCGTGCCGGACACGACGACGCGCGCGCTCGAGCTCGACAAGGGCTCGGCTGACATCGCCATCAACGCGCTCACTGCCGACATGGTGAAGACGGTCGAGAGCCAGAAGAAGCTGGTGGTAGAGGCCGAGCCGGGAACGACGCTGGCGTATCTCGCATTCAACCTGCGCGACCCCATCCTGAAGGACGTGCGCGTGCGGCGCGCGATCGCGCACGCCATCGACCGGCGGCCGCTGATCGAATACTTGTGGCGGGGGCTGGCGCGACCGGCGGACAGCGTGTTGCCGCCGCAGCACTGGGCATACAACGGCGAGGTCGCGAAGTACGAACATGATCCCGAGAAGGCGAACGCGCTGCTGGACGCAGCGGGATACAAGCGCGGCGCGGACGGCATCCGGTTTCACCTGACGATCAAGACCTCGACGGAGGAATCGACGCGGCTGATGGCGGCGGTGCTGCAGCAGCAATTGCGCGCGGCGGGGATCGCGCTCGACATCCGGACGTTCGAGTTTGCCACGTTCTACTCGGACGTGACGAAGGGGTCTTTCCAGCTGTTCTCGCTGCGGTGGATCGGCGGGAACGAAGACCCGGACATCTTCGAGTACGTGTTCTACTCGACGAGCACGCCGCCCAAGCGCGCGAACCGCGGCTACTACTCGAGTCCACGGGCGGATGCGCTGATCGACGCCGGGCGGCGCGAGCTCGACCAGGGGAAGCGCAAGCAAATCTACGCCGAACTGCAGCAGGTGCTGGCGGAAGACCTGCCGTACATCGATCTGTGGTACTTCGACAACGTGGCGGTGCACTCGCGGCGGGTGGCGAACATCCGGCTGAATCCCTCGGGGAATTACGAGTTTCTGCGCGCCGCCGAACTCCGCTAGCGCTCTGCTACCATCAAGACGTGCGCATCCTTTTCGTCGGCGACGTGTTCGGCCGGGCGGGCCGCGACCTGCTCTACAAGCACCTGGCGGCGCTGGTGCGCGAGCACGCGGTCGACCTGACGATCGTGAACGGCGAGAACGCGGCCGCCGGCTTCGGCATCACGCCGCAGATCGCGGAAGACTTCTTCGAGCTGGGCGTAGACGTGGTCACGACCGGCAACCACATCTGGGATAAGAAGGAGATCTACGACTACCTGGCGTCGACGAACGGCGACACGCCCAACGCGCGGCGGCTGCTGCGTCCGGCGAACTATCCGGAGAAGAGCCCGGGGACGGGCATGTTCGAGGGGAAGACGCGCGGGGGCGTGCCGTACGCGGTGATCAACGTGCAGGGGCGCGTGTTCATGGTGGACAACGATGACCCGTTCCGCACCGTCGACGCGCTGCTTCAGAAGGCGAAGGCCAAGATCGTATTCGTGGACATGCACGCCGAAGTGACCTCCGAGAAGATGGCCATGGGCTGGTACCTCGACGGGCGGGTCACCGCGGTGGTCGGGACGCACACGCACGTGCCGACGGCGGACGAGCGCGTGCTGCCGGGCGGGACCGCGTTCTGCACCGACGTCGGGATGACGGGGCCGTACGACAGCGTGATCGGCGTGGAGAAAGAGCAGGTGCTGCAGCGCTTCCTCACCAGCATGCCGGGCAAGTTCTCGCCGGCAACGGGCGACCCGTGGCTGTGCGCCGTGCTGGTCGAGGCCGACGAGCACACCGGAAAGGCAAGGAGCATCCGGCACATCATCCTGAAGGACCAGCCGCAACCGGCCGGCGGAGCATCCCAGAAGAAGTGAGTTCCCGCACGAATGGCGCCGACCGTTGGATCGAGGCGGACGCCTACCTTTTCGACATCGACGGCACGCTGCTCAACAGCCGCGACGGCGTGCATTACGACGCGTTTCATGCCGCGCTGCGCGAGGTGTTTGAGATCGAGACGCGCATCGACGAAGTCCCGGTGCACGGCAGCACCGACCCGGGGATCCTGCGCGCGGTGCTCGCGCATGCGGGGCGCGCGGACGACGGCGCCGGCGAGCTCGCGCGGGCGCTGGAAGTGATGTGTGCCGAGGTCGAACGGAACGCGAGTGGCTTGGCGCCCCAGGTCTGCGACGGCGTGGCCGACCTGCTGTCGCTGCTGGCGAGTCGTGGGAAGCTGCTGGGTGTGGCGTCGGGGAACCTGGAGCGCATCGGATGGCTGAAGCTGGAGGCGGGCGGGCTGCGTCCGTTCTTCGCCTTCGGCAGCTTCAGCGACCGCAACGAGAAGCGGGAAGACATCTTCCGCGCCGGGATCGCGGAGGCGCGGCGGCGGCTGGGCAGGGACGACGCGGACATCGTGATCGTGGGCGATACACCGGCCGACATCCGGGCGGCGCGAGCGACGCATACTCCTATCATCGCGCTCGCGACCGGGGTCTACTCCGCGGCGCAGCTCGCCGAACACGGGCCGGACGCCTGCTTCGACTGCTGCGCGGAGCTGCTGGCTGCGGTCTGAGGCGAGTACAATCGGAAGCTTCCATGGCGCTGCGCTTACTCATCGCTGTGCTGCTGCTCGCGGTCTTCGGATGGGCGGCCGACCCGCCGGCGGCGCCGGTGTGCGCGGCCGGGGAATTCGCGGGCGTCACGGGCTGCACGCCTTCGAGCGACGACATCCGCGAGGCCAAGCACGTCTTCAACCAAGGCTTGAAGTTCGAACAACAAGGCAAGCTGGACAGGGCATTTGACGCCTTCGCCCTGGCGCAAAGGCTGACCCCGGCAAATGTCGAATACGCAAGCGCCCACGAGATCGTGCGGCAGCGGTTGGTGATGGCGCACCTGCAGCGCGGCAACCTCTATCTCGCCGACAAGCGGCAGGTGGAGGCGCTGGCGGAGTTCCGCGGGGCGCTGGACCTGGATCCGGCGAACGAATTCGCGCAGCAGCGACTGCGCGACGCCCTGGGGGACGACGCGCCGCGGATCGCGGCGTCGCTGCGACTGGTGGAGGAGTCGAGCGAGACGGAGCTGGCGCCCCGCGGCGGGACACAGGACATCCACTTCCGCGGCGACACGCGCGCGCTGGTGGAGGAGATCGGGCGCCGCTTCGGCGTGCGGGTGGGGTTCGACCAGTCGTTCGCCTTGCGGCCGGTGAAGTTCCACGCCGACGGCATCACGTTCGCACAGGCGATGACCACCGCGATGCAGATGTCGAAGGCGTTCTGGGTGCCGCTGGCGGCCGACGAGATCCTGGTGGCGGCCGATTCGCAGGAGAACCGGCGGCAGTACGAGCGGATGTCGGTGCGCACGTACTACGTCTCCGGCGCGACGAGCGCGGAGGAGATGAACCAGATCGCGGGCGTGTTCCGCGGACTGTTCGACATCCGGTTCGTCTCCATCCACCCGGCGCACTCGCTGATCCAGGTGCGCGGACCGAAGGGCGCGCTTGACGCGGCCGCGAAGCTGGTGGAGGTCACCGCGCAGCGCAAGCCGCAGGTGATGCTGGAAGTAAAGGTGTACGAGGTCGACCACCGGCTGCTGCGGCAGTTGGGCGTGGACCTGCCGCTGCAGTTCCGCATCTTCAACATCCCGTCGTCGGCGCTGGTGCTGCAGCAGAACCCGAACATCCAGGACCTAATCAACCGGCTGATCGCGTCGGGCGGCATCAACCAGGCGGGCAGCGGCGACCTGGCCGCGCTCCTGGCAGCGCTGCAGTCGCAGCAGACAGGAATCTTCTCGCAGCCGTTCGCGACCTTCGGCGGCGGACTTTCGCTGACCGGCATCAGCATCCCGCCGGTCACGGCGAACTTCAGCCACAGCGAGTCGCAGGTGCGGACGCTCGAGCACATGACGCTGCGCGCCTCCGACGGGAATGCGGCCACGTTCCGCGTCGGTTCGCGTTTTCCCATCTTGAACGCGAGCTTTGCGCCCATCTTCAATACGCCGGCGATCTCACAGGTCATCCAGAACCAGTCGTTCCAGGCGCCGTTCCCCTCGTTCACGTTCGAGGACCTGGGACTGACGGTGAAGGCGACGCCGGAAGTGCATGGGTCCAAGGACGTGAGCCTGAAGCTGGAAACGTCGATCAAGGCGCTGGGCGGGCAGGTGTTCAACAGCGTGCCGGTGCTGACGAATCGCGAGTACAACGGAAGCGTGCGGCTGAAGGCGGGGGAGAGCGCGATCATCCTGGGGTACGTGGCGGCGTCGGAGACCAAGTCGCTGCGCGGGCTGCCCGGGCTCTCGCAGATCCCCGGGCTGGCGCTGCTGACGAGCACGCGGGGGAAGGACGTGCAGGAGACGGAGATCATGCTGATGGTGACGCCGCACATCCTGTCACCGGGGCCGGAGTCGAATCCGCCGGAGATCTGGCTCAACCCGAGGGGACAATGAGGCTGCGGGTGTTGCTGTGCGCGCTGGCGCTGGGCGGAGCACTCACGGCGCAGGAGCCCGGATGCTGTCCGGAGAAGCCGACCACCGAGAAGCAGCATGCACTGCGCGCGAGATTCGAGGGCGAGGTGCGGCGCATCGCGGAGTCGCTCGATGGCGTGATGGGCGTCGCGATCCTGGACCTGACGAGCGGCGATGCCGTCCTGATGCATCCGGACGACGTGTTCGCACAGGCGAGCTCGATCAAGATCGCGGTGCTGGCGGAGCTGTACCGACAGGACCAATCGGGGAAGGGCGCGAAGCTCGACGACACCTATGTCGTCCGCAAGGAAGACCTGGTCGCGGACAGCGACATCATGCTTGGGCTGACGCCGGGGAAGACGACGGTAACGAACCGCGACCTGGCGACCATGATGATCGCGGTGAGCGACAACGCGGCGACCAACGTGCTGATCGAGCGCGTCGGGATGGAGAACGTGAACGCGATGCTGCGCTCGCTCGGCCTGAAGCAGACGGCGCTGCGGCGCAAGATGATGGATGTGAAGGCCGCGAGCGAGGGGCGAGAGAACGTTGCCACGCCGCGCGAGATGATGGCGCTGCTGGCCGCCATCTATCGCGGCAAGCTGCTCGACAAGACGCACACGGATGCGTTCTTCGCGATGCTGGCGACGCACAAAGACGACTACGCGGCGCGCGCGCTGCCGGACGACGCGAAGACGGCGACCAAACCCGGGTCGCTGGAGGCGGTGCGGAACTCGTCGGGCGTGATCTTCGCGCCGGGGCGGCCGTTCGTCTTCTGCGTGATGACGGCCTACGACCGCGACGAGCGAGCGGCCGAGGCGGCGATAGGCGAGGTGGCGCTGGCGGCGTGGCGGCACTTCTCGATGCTGGGCAAGACGTCGCCGTACGGGCGGGTGGTCTCGCCGGCGAACAGCGGCACGGAGCAGCCGAAGTGACCACGCGCCGCATGAAGGCGTACACCGGACAGACCGGCTACGTGTACCAGTACTACTTCGTCGGGAAGCGCGAGGCGATGGCCGGCGACCCCTTAGCGCCGGCGACTGAGTTCATCTTCGACGCGACCGCCGACCGCACGGTGATGTTCTCGGTGAGCGTCTTCCTGCAGAAGGACGCGGCCGAGGCCTGGGCGCACGCGCACGGCCGCGCATTGACCGAGCCCGAGCAGTACGCTGCGGCCAAGATGCGGCTGTTCCAGGGCTTCGACGAGATCCCCGACATGCGCGAGCAGGGACGGCGGCTGGCCATCAGCGGCGACGCCATCCTGGCGCTGCTCGAGCAACTCGGGGTGGATTAATTCGCGGGTATTTTCAGCAAGTTACAGCCGAACAGCCGATTGTGACGTACGTCACAGGCGGGAAACCGGCTGGCCTATAATCTGGCTCTCGACCGCGATTGATGCGGTCGGGAGAGGCTCGGAGACGCCGAACAAGTAATGCCGATGCTGTGGCTCAAGGTCGCGCTGGTCTTCTACGGGGCGGGGATGCTGTACGCCCTGGGCGCGCTGACCCGCCGCAGCGAGGGCGCGGGGAAGGTCCTGATGCCCCTGGCAGGCCTGGGGCTGGCGTTCCACTTCGTGGCCATCACGGAGTTCGCCATCCAGGTGGGACACATCGCGCCGGTGACGATCCACCAGACCGAATCGCTGCTCGCCTTCCTGGTGATGCTGTTCTTCTTCGTGATCTACGTGCGGTACCGGGTGACGTCGCCGGGGATCTTCGTGTTCCCGGTGGTGTTCGTTCTGACGTTTTCGGCGAACATCGCGCAGGAGCCGCCGCAGTTCACGAACGCGCTGCTGCGGTCGAGCTGGATCATCGTGCACATCGCGTTGATCCTGGCCGGATACGCGGCGCTGTTCTTCGCCTTCGCCGCCAGCGTGCTGTACCTGTTGCAGGAGCGGAACCTGAAGGCGAAGCGTGCGGGCGGGCTGTTGGGGTGGTTGCCGGCGCTCGAGACGCTGGACGAGATCGGCTATCGCTCGCTGCTGCTGGGTTTCCCGTTCATGACGTTCGGCCTGATCGCGGGCGCGGTGGTGGCAAGCGCGACCTTCGGGCCGCGGTTCTTCCTGGACCCGAAGATCGTGCTGTCGGTGCTGATGTGGGCGGTCTACATGGTGCTGCTGTACACGCGCTGGAGCTCCGGATGGCGCGGAAGAAAGGCAGCGTACCTGGTGGCGTTCGCCTTTGTGGCGGCGCTGGCAGCGTGGGCGGCGAATTACGTGAGCGGCGTGCACAGGTTCGTGGGGCAATGAACTTCCGGCTCATCGGCGTGAACCACAAGAGTGCACCCATCGAGGTGAGGGAGAAGCTCGCCATCCCGGAATCGCGCCTGCCGGAGGTGACCGCGAAGCTGGCGAAGCATCCCGGCGTGGAGGAGGCGATGATCCTCTCCACCTGCAACCGGGTGGAGTTGCTGGCGCGGTGCACGAACGGCACGAGCGACCTGCGCGGATTCCTGAAGACGCAGTTCGGAGCCGAGGCCTCGGCGCTGAACGGGTGCCTGTACGAGAAAGACGGGAAGGAAGCGGTACGGCACCTGTTCCGCGTGACCTCGTCGCTGGATTCGCTGGTAGTGGGTGAGCCGCAGATCCTGGGCCAGGTGAAGGAAGCGTACGCCACCGCGCGCGCGGTCGGCGCGGTGAGCTCGCAGCTCGACGCGCTGGTGTCGCGGTCGTTCGCGGTGGCGAAGCGAGTGCGGAGCGAGACGGCGGTCGGGAGCTCGGCGGTGTCGGTGGCGTCGGTGGCGGTCGAGCTGGCGAAGAAGATCTTCGGTTCGCTGCAGGGCAAGGCGGTGTACCTGGTGGGCGCGGGCAAGATGAGCGAGCTGGCGGCGCGGCACCTGATCGCGCACGGCGCGGGAACCATCTTCGTGGCGAACCGCACGTTCGAGCGTGCCGAGAAGCTGGCGAAGGAATTCGAGGGCCAGGCCATCCTGTTCGAACAGTTGTACGAGACCGCCGACAAAGCGGACATCGTAATCACGTCGACGGGTGCGCCGTTCGCCATCTTCCGCAAGGAGCACGGAAGGCTGTTCCTGGAGCGCCGGAAGAACCGCCCGATGTTCTTCATCGACATCGCGGTACCACGCGACGTGGATGCGGAGATGGCGAAGCTGGAAGGCATCTTCGTCTACGACATCGACGACCTGCAGCAGGTGGTGGGGGAGCACGTCGAGGACCGGAAGCGCGAGGCGGACCGGGCGGAGCAGATCGTCGAGGAAGAGGTGCGGAAGTTCGAGGCGCGGCTCCAGACGCTCTCGGTGGTGCCGACGATCGTCTCACTGCAAGAGCAACTGGAGACCATCCGGCAGGCGGAGATTGACCGCGTGCGCGGGCGGCTGGGCAAGCTGACGCCGGAGCAGGAGCTAGCGGTGGAGGCGATGACACGCGGCATCGTGAACAAGATCATGCACGCGCCTATCAGCACGCTGAAGTCGGCCGCGAAGGACCCGGAAGCGACTACCGTGATCGACCTGATCCGACGGGTCTTCAATCTATCCGAGAAAAAGGCAGGCGAGGGCCGCTGATGGCCCGCATGCGCATCGGCTCGCGCGGCTCGCAACTGGCGCTCTGGCAGGCGAACCACATCGCGGCGGAACTGCGCGCGAAGGGGCACGAGGTCGAGATCCAGGTCATCAAGACCACGGGCGACAAGATCACCGACGTCGCGCTGGCGCAAGTCGGCACCAAGGGGATGTTCACCAAGGAGATCGAGGAGGCGCTGGCGGCCGGCGAGGTCGACTTGGCAGTGCATTCGCTGAAGGACCTGCCCACGGAGCTGCCGCCGGGGTTCGAGGTCGCCGCGATCACGAAGCGGCAAGATGCGCGGGACGCGTTCCTCTCGGTGAAGTATGGCTCGCTAGCGGAGTTGCCGCAGGGCGGGAAGGTCGGGACGAGCAGCTTGCGACGGCAGGCGCAGCTCAAGCAGATGCGGGGCGACCTGGATGTCCACCCGCTGCGCGGGAACGTGGACACGCGGCTGCGCAAGCTGGAAGAGGGGCAGTACGACGCGATCATCCTGGCCGCTGCGGGGCTGAAGCGGCTCGGGCTGACGCAGCGCATCAAGGGATACTTCGAGACGAGCCAGATGTGTCCCGCGGTGGGGCAAGGAGCGCTGGCGATCGAGATCCGGCTGGGGAACAGCAAGATGAGCGAGGCGCTGGCATTCCTCGATTCGCCGGATGACCGCGCCGCGACAGACTGCGAACGCGCGGTGCTGCGCTGCCTGGGCGGCGGCTGCCAGGTGCCGATCGGGGCGCACGCTCGGGTGGAGCATGGTGAGGTGAACGTGATCGCCGTGGTAGCGGATCCCGCAGGCACGAATGTGATGCGCGAAGGCGGGACGGGTCCGGACCCGGAGAAGCTGGGGCGCAGCGTCGGAGAGACGCTGCTGAAGCGGGGCGCGGCGAAGATCCTGGAGCAGGTGTACGGAAAAAGCGTCGCGGTGCCGCAGCAGCCGTGAGCCGCGCAACCAGAGCGCGAAAGCCGCTCGCCGGCCGGCGAGTGCTGACCACGCGCGCCCGCAAGCAGGCAGGGAGCCTGGCAGTACTGCTGCGGAACGAGGGCGCGACCGTCCAGACCATCCCCTGCATCGAGATCCGGCGGCCCCGCAGCTACCGTCCGCTGGACGAGGCTTTGCAGGAACTCGAGCGCTACGAGTGGCTCATCCTCACCAGCGTGAACGGCGTGGAAGCGATGTTCGCGCGGGCGCGTAGGCTGCGAGTCAAGCCGGCAGCGCTGCGCCGGCTGAAGATCGCGGCGATCGGCCCGGCGACCGGGCGCGCGCTCGAGGAGCGCGGGTTGCGGGTCGCGGTGATGCCGCGGGAATACGTGGCCGAGTCGGTGGTGCGGGCCCTGCGCGGCAAGGTGCGGGGCAAGCGCGTCCTGCTGGTGCGCGCGAAAGTGGCACGCGACGTGATCCCGCGGGAGCTGCGGCGCGCCGGAGCGCTGGTGGACGTGGTGGAGGCGTACGAGACGGTGATCCCGCGAGATTCCGAGCGACGGTTGCGAGCTGCTCTAAGCGCGAAGCGCCTGCCGGACGTGATCACGTTTACCAGCTCCTCGACGGTGAGGAACTTCATGGCACTGGTGCGCCGTAGGGAACTGCTGCGGGGGATCAAGCTCGCGTCGATCGGGCCGGTGACGTCGGGGACGCTGCGCGAGGCCGGCCTGAAGCCCGCCATCGAAGCGAAGGAGTACACGATGGCGGGGCTGGTGAAGGCGATCGTCAGTGCCGCCCGCTAAAGCGGGCTCATAACGAAAAAGAACGCTCGGCCCCCAGGCCTAACGGCCTGGGCTCGAACAAATGCCGCCCTTCGGGCTGCGCGTTCGAGGCCTCCTCGACCTGCTCGGGGCGGGCTAGGCCTCGCCACAACTGCGTTGGTGCTTTACGGCAGCGTGCAGCCACAGTCGGCGGGCGGGACGTGCAGGCGCAGGAAATTCGCCACGCGCGTGTAGGCGTCGATCTGGTTCTCGACCTTCGAGAAGCCGTGGCCCTCGTTCTCGTAGATCTTCACCTCGACCTTGCCGCCGCGTTTCTTGATGGCCTGCTCGACCTGGCGGGTCTCGGAAGCCGGGCAGCGCGGGTCGTGTCCGCCGGCGAGCATGAGCAGCGGCGCCTTGATCTGGTCAACGTGGAAGGCGGGTGAGCGATCCTCGAAGAGCTTCCGATTCTTTGGATCGTCGGGGTCCCCCATGGTGGCGATGTCGTACTCGCGCAGCAGCGGGTCTTCGTTCTTGATCTCGGTGAACCAGTTGACGAAGGGCACGACGGCGACACCGGCGGCCCAGAGTTCGGGCTGCTTGGTCACGCCCATCATGGTCATGTAGCCACCGTAGCTGCCGCCCATGATGACGATCTTCTTCGGGTCGACGAGGCCAGTCTGAAGAACCCATTCGGCGGCGGCGACGTTGT
>DATIBR010000072.1 GCA_035457425.1 Terriglobales bacterium | reverse complement strand
CTCGCGCGTCATCTTCGACGCCATCCTGAATCGCCACCAGCGCGGCGAAGCGCTGAGCATTTAAGGGACTCAAGTGGAACTCTTTCGCAACGTCAATATCGACTGGTTAGGCAAGAAGTGGTACCTGCTCACGTTCTCGCTGATCTTCAGCATGGCGGGCCTGGCCTCCATGGTGTTCTGGCACGGGGTGCCGCTGGGGGTGGACTTCAAGGGCGGCACGCTGGTGTATGTGAAGTTCACCGAGACGCCGAATGAGGACGGCATCCGGGCCGCGGCCAGCCGCGCCGGGCTGAAGGACGCCCGCATCCAGCGCTACGGCGATCCCGGGAACAACGAAGTGCTGATCGGGTTGGAGCAGCGCGCGACCAGCGAGGCCGCGCTCGACGCCGGGAAGAACGCCATCATCGCGGCGCTCGAGCCCGCCGACGCCCCCACCGACAAGAAGGACCTGAACAACGCCGGCTTTGCCAGCATCCGCGACGCGCTGGTCACCGCCGACCCGCTGCAGAACGGCGGCAACGAGTCGGCCTACGGCGACATCGCGCGCGCCATCGTGGATACCCGCGACAAGGTCAAGGGTGGCGTGCTGCACTCGGCCGACGACCTGAAAGGCGTGGTCCCCGACCAGGTGCTCAGCTACCTGAAGCAGGCTTTCTATACCCCCAATTTCGCCGTCCGGAACGTCGAGATCGTGGGTCCGCAGGTGGGCGAGCAGCTGCGCAGCCGGGCGCTCTGGGCCATCGGCCTGTCGCTGGTGGGGATGCTGGTCTACCTGTGGTTCCGCTTCGAGCTGGTCTACGGCGTCGCGGCGGTGGTGGCGGTGTTTCACGACACGCTCATCACGGTAGGCGCTTTCTCGTTGTTAAATAAGGAGATATCGCTTACGGTCGTGGCCGCCATCCTGACCCTGACGGGTTACTCGATGAACGACACCATCGTGGTCTTCGACCGCATCCGGGAGAACGTGAAACTGATGCGGCGGGAGTCGTTCGCGGAGATTGTAAACCGTAGCATCAACCAGACCCTAAGCCGTACAATCCTGACCTCCGGCCTGACGTTCCTGACGGTGCTCTCCCTGTATCTATTTGGGGGAGAGGTATTACACGGGTTTTCCTTAGCCCTGGTAGTCGGCATCCTAATAGGTACCTATTCTTCGATCGCGGTAGCAGCCCCCATGCTGGTCGCGTACATGGACTGGCGTGCGCGTAAGTCAGGGCGCGGACCTGTGGCGGTAACCTCGGAAGAGGGGAAACGACAGAAGGTGCGCGTCAAGGCATAAGTCCCCATCAGCTCTCGTCCGGCAAGGACGGGACCGCTCGCCTGTTTGCGGGAAACGGGCACAAATACGGGCCCGGCGGTGTCAAAACGCAGCAGGAGCAAGATACGGAGCTAAAGGCCATGTTTGAAGACAGCCTGATGGAATCGGCGGGTAAGCTCAAGACCAAACGCGGGTGGACGACGATGATCTCGTTCGTCATCCAGACGCTGCTGATCGGCGTGATGATCCTGATCCCGCTGATCTACACCGAGGCGCTGCCCAAGCAGCAGCTCATGACGTTCCTGGTGGCGCCGCCGCCGCCACCCCCGCCCCCGCCACCGGCCGCCGCGGCGGTGAAGGTGGTCAAGCAGATCCAGACCGAGATCGTGAACGGCGCGCTGCGCACCCCCACGAAGATCCCCGAGAAAGTAAAGATGATCACCGAGGACGAGCCGCCGCCGCCGGCCTCCGGCGTCGCGGGCGTGGTGGGCGGCGTGCCGGGCGGCACCCCGGGCGGGCAGATGGGCGGGGTCATCGGCGGCATCATCAGCTCCACGCCGGTGGCGGTGCCGAAGGTCGCCACCCCGCAGCGCGTGCGTGTGTCGGGCGGCGTGACCGCTGGCAACCTAGTCTACGGGCCGAAGCCTCCGTATCCGGCCATCGCGCGCACGGCGCGCGTGCAGGGGGCGGTGGTGCTCCACGCCATCATCAGTAAGACTGGGACCATCGAAAACCTGCAGGTGGTCAGCGGGCATCCTATGTTGACGCAGTCGGCGATGGAAGCCGTGCGGCAGTGGAAGTACAAGCCGTATTACCTGAACGGCGAGCCCGTCGAGGTGGATACGACCATCACCGTGAACTTCACTCTCGGTGGATAGAAGAGTTCCCGGGTGGCTGGGGCGGGGCCCCAGCCACCCGCAATGCCCCCGCGGAGCAAGAGGGCGGGGCCGGCCACGCAGCACCCCAGGTTTCTCCGGATTCGTTCTGAGCGGATTCAAGACATGCGTTCCAAGAAGTTCTGAGGAGGAAAGGATCAACCCATGCTTCTCGTCACACTCTCAACCTTTGTCATGACCCACATGCCGACGTTTGCGGCCTTTTTCCAAGAAGAGGCGCAAGTGGCCTGGGATCCCATCTCGCTGTGGAAGCAGATGGGGTGGCTGGCCCGCGGCGTCGTGATCATCCTGTTCATCATGTCGGCGTGGTCGATCGGCGTGATGATCGACCGCTGGATCGCGTTCTCGGGCGCGCGCAAGCAGTCGCGCATGTTCGCCCCGCAGGTCGCGGGCGCGCTGCGCGAAGGCAAGATCGATGAAGCCGTGCGCGTGGCCGAGCGCTATCGCAAGAGCCACCTCGCCAAGGTCGTGACCGCGGGCCTGCAGGAGTTCAAGGCGCACCAGGATTCTTCCGACATCCCGGGCGACGACATCGAAGCTTCCAAGCGCGCGCTGGAGCGTGCCGAAGCCATCGTGCACGCCGAACTGAAGCGCGGTCTCGGAGGCCTGGCGACCATCGGGTCGACGGCGCCCTTCGTCGGGCTGTTCGGCACCGTGGTCGGCATCCTGAACGCGTTCCGCAAGATCTCGGAATCGAAGGCCACCGGACTGGCTTCGGTCGCCGGCGGCATCTCGGAAGCGCTCGTGACGACGGCGCTCGGCCTGTTCGTCGCCATCCCGGCCGTCATGATGTTCAACTACTTCACCGGCAAGGTGGAGGCGTTCGACGTGGAGATGGACAACAGCTCGAGCGAGCTGATCGACTACTTCCTGAAGCGCAGCGGACGCGCGCGCCGGGCCTAACCCGCGGTTCGTTCAAGGAGCCACTATGGCATTAGCGAAACGCGACGAAGGCAGCAAGGTCAACAGCGACATCAACGTGACGCCGATGGTGGACGTGATGCTGGTGCTGCTGATCATCTTCATGGTCATCACGCCCATGCTGCAGAAGGGCGTGAGCGTGGACCTGGCGAAGACGAACGCGCCGCGCCCGATGGAAGACGCCGACAAGGAAGATTCGCTGCTCATCGCGATCACGCGCGAGGGCAAGGTCTACTTTGGCAGCGACCAGGTGCCGGCGGACCAGCTGGCGCAGAAGGTGAAAGACCGGCTGGCGAACAAGGCCGACAAGCGGGTGTACATCAAGAGCGACGCGCGCGCGAAGTACGGCGTGGTGGTCGACGTGGTGGACAACGTGCGGTCGGCGGGCGTGGACCAGCTCGGGCTGCTCACCGAGCAGCGCAAGAGCGGGTCGATGATCCCGCCGAGCGGCGCGGCCCCGGCGGGCGGCGCGGGCCCGGGAAAGTAGGGACACTCATATGTCAATGACAGCCGGAGCAAAAGGCGGACAGTCCGCCGACATCAACGTCACCCCGCTGATCGACGTGCTGCTGGTGCTGCTGATCATCTTCATGGTCATCACGCCGCTGACGCCGAAGGGCCTCGACGCGCTGGTACCCCAGCCGCCGCCGCCCGACCAGCAGAAACAACCGGAGCCCCAGGACCGTACCGTCGTGGTGCAGGTGATCTCGGCCGGAGGCGGCAACCGCCCCGCGCTCAAGATCAACCAGGACGACGTGACGTGGGACACGCTCCAGACGCGCCTAGAAGAGATCTACAAGACGCGCGCGGAGAAGGTGATGTTCGTGAAGGGCGACCCCGACGTGCAGTTCGACCAGGTGGCACAGGTCATCGACATCGCGCACAGCGCGGGGGTCGACAAGGTGGGGCTCATCACCGCCAAGGTCGAGGCGGGTACGTAACAGCGGCCGCAGAGCTTTACGCGCGCAGCAGGGTGGCCGCCGGGCGGTCATCCTGCTTCGCCGCGTCAAGCGGCAGGCAGCAAAGATTCGAAGCAGGCAGAGAAGGAAGACAGAGACGATGACAAGAACCGCAAAGCTGGCCCTGGCGCTGGCCGTGCTCGCGCTGCTCACCACCGGGGTGGGCTGCAACAAGCTGCGCGCTCGAGACCAGCTCAACAAGGGCGTCCAGGCGTACAAGGCCGCCAAGTACGAGACCGCGATCGAGCACTTCAAGAACGCCGTGGAGCTCGATCCCAAGCTGGTCAACGCGCGCCTCTACCTCGCCACCGCCTACGCCAACCAGGTGATCCCCAACGTCGATTCGCCGGAGAACGTGCAGATGGCGCAGCAGGCCATCGACGAGTTCCAGAAGGTGCTGGAGCAGAATCCCACCACCGAGGCGAAGGTCAACAGCATGAAGGGCATCGCCTCGCTCTACTTCAACACCAAGAAGCTGGACCAGGCGCGCGAGTGGCACAAGAAGGTGCTCGAGGTCGATCCGCAGGACCCCGAGACCTACTACTCCATCGGCGTGATCGACTGGACCAAGGCGTACGCGCCGCGCATGGCGGAGCGCGCCAAGCTCGGCCTGAAGCCGACCGAGCCGCTGAACGTCAAGAAGCCGGACGAGAAGAAGGCCTGCGAGACACTGCGCAGCGAGAACCAGGAAGCCGTGCAGGAAGGCATCGACATGCTGCAGAAGGCGCTGCAGTACCGGCCGGACTACGACGACGCCATGGCCTACCTCAACCTGATGTACCGCGAGCGCGCCGACATCCAGTGCGACGACCCCGCGGCCCAGCAGGCGGACCTGCAGACCGCCGACGAGTGGGTGAAGAAGACCATGGACACCAAGCGCATGAAGGCCGAAAAGGCCGCGCAGGGCCAGGGCGGCATCGTGCTGGAAGAGAACAAGTAGTAGCTTTCGGGCCCCATCCTCCTCAGAACCTGACGGCCGTTCGCCTAGGCGAACGGCCGTTGGTGTTTGTGGGGGGCCTTCGCGCCGCGTCCGCCTTAGAGCCCCGGGCCTAAAGGCCCGTTCTTTGGCGCCGGCACGCGGGCCTGAAGGCCCGCTCTTCCACCGAAGGCCCGCTGTTTCCACCGAAGGCCGCCACCGAAACTGCGACGATTTACAATCGAAGGTTCCATGGACGCGAAGCCGCCATTCCGGAAGATCCTGATCGCCAACCGCGGGGAGATCGCGGTGCGCGTGATCCGCGCGTGCCGCGAGCTGGGCATCGCGTCGGTCGCCGTGTACTCCGACGTCGACCGCGGAGCGCTGCACGTGCGGCGCGCGACCGAGGCCTACTCCATCGGCGCGGCGGCCGCGACCGAGTCGTACCTCAACATCGAGCGCATCATCGCGACGGCGAAGAAAGCCGGGGCGGACGCCATCCACCCCGGGTACGGCTTCCTCTCCGAGAATCCGGCGCTGGCGCGCGCCTGCCGCGACGCCAAGATCAAGTTCATCGGGCCGTCGCCGGAGGCGATGCAGCTGATGGGGTCGAAGACGCGCGGGCGGCAGGCGATGCTCGCCGCGGGCGTGCCTTTCGTCCCGGGCTCCGCCAAGGGCCTGGAATCGCTGGAGGAGGCCAAGCGCGTGGCCGGGGAGGTGGGGTACCCGGTGATGATCAAGGCGGCGGCGGGCGGCGGCGGCAAGGGGATGCGCGCGGTCGCGAACGAGAAGGAGATGGCCTCCGCCTACGCCGCGGCGCAGAGCGAGGCGGAGCGCGCCTTCAAGGACCCCGAGGTCTACATCGAGAAGCTGATCGTGGACCCGCGGCACATCGAGATCCAGATCCTCGGCGACGAGCACGGCAACCTGGTCTACCTGGGGGAGCGCGAGTGCTCCATCCAGCGGCGCCACCAGAAGGTGGTGGAGGAATCGCCCTCGCCCATCGTCGACCCCGAGATGCGGCGCCGCATGGGCGAGGTGGCGGTGACGGTCGGGCGCGCCGCGGGCTACACCAACGCCGGCACGGTCGAGTTCCTGGTGGACGTGGCGGACGACGGCAAGAAGAACTTCTACTTCCTCGAGATGAACACGCGGCTGCAGGTGGAGCACCCGGTCACGGAGTTCGTCACCGGGCTGGACCTGGTGCACTTGCAGGTGGCGGTCGCCGCGGGCGAGAAGCTGCCGTTCCGGCAGGAGGACGTGCAGTTGCGCGGGCACGCCATCGAGTGCCGCGTCTACGCGGAGGACCCTGACCAGAACTTCCTGCCCTCGCCGGGCAAGATCCAGAAGCTCACGCTGCCGTCGGGCCCGGGCGTGCGCAACGACAGCGGCATGTACGAGGGCTGGACGGTGCCGCTGGAATACGACCCGCTGCTCGCCAAGCTCATCACCTACGCGCCGACGCGGGCGCAGGCGGCGGCGCGGTTGGAGCGCGCGCTGGCGGAGTACTTCGTGGGCGGCATCCGGACGAACCTCTCGCTGTTCCGCGAGATCCTGCGGCACCCGGATTTCATCGCCGGCAAGCTCTCCACCGGCTTCCTCGACCGCATGCTGGCGGAAAGGAAGCCGGCGGCGCGCCCGCCGGCGGCGCACGCCGAGGGCGAGCACGCCACGGTGGCGGCGATCGCGGCGGCGCTGTTCAAGATGATGGCGCCCAGCGCGAACGGCGCGGGGCCGAGCCATCCCGGCGGGGAAGACTCGGCGTGGAAGAAGACGGCGCGGGTGGCGGCGTTGCGCGAGAAATAGATGACCTACGACGTGATCATCGATGGCCGGACGCACCGCGTGGAGCTGGAGCGCGGTCGCGACGGCATGCAGGTGAAGGTCGACGGCAAGGCGATGACGGTGGACGCGGTGATCGCGGAGCGCGACGTGATGTCGCTGCTGATCGAGGGGCGCAGCTACGACATCAAGCGCGAGACCACCGCGGCCAGCGAACACATGGTGGTGCGCGGCATCACCTTCACCTCCGAGGTGCGCGACCCGCGCGCGCTAGGGTCGCGCCGGGCGGCCGCCGCCGCGAGCGACACCGGGCCGAAGAAGCTGGTGTCGCCCATGCCGGGGAAGGTGGTGCGCATCCTCGCGCCCGCCGGGACGGCGGTGGAGGCCGGGCAGGGCGTGGTGGTGGTGGAAGCGATGAAGATGCAGAACGAGATCAAATCGCCGAAGGCGGGAGTGGTGCAGAACGTCGCCGTGACGGAGGGTATGGCCGTCAACGCGGGCGATGTGCTGGCGACGGTGGGATGAGCGATGAGCAATGAGCGATTAGCAATTAGCGATTAGCAATTAGCGACTGAGGAGGAGCCATGAAGGATTTCCGGCAATTGACGGTGTGGGAGAAGGCACACCAGACGGTCCTCGATCGCTATCGAGTCAGCGCACGGTTCCCGGCAGACGAGAGGTTTGGACTCACCAGTCAGATCCGGCGGTGCAGCGTCTCCATCGCTGCCAATATTGCGGAAGGATGCGGGCGGGAAAGCGACGGCGATTTCCAGCGGTTCCTGCAGAACGCGATGGGTTCGGCTCGCGAACTGGATTACGAGCTGCTCCTCGCCCGCGATTTGGAGTACCTGCCGAGGGCGGACCACTCCCGGCTTCACAGCGCGACGCAGGAGATTCAGAGAATGCTCGGCAGCCTGATCCGGAAGGTGGCGGCCGACAGGGCGCATGGCGCCGCAAGCAACCGCTAATCGCTGATCGCTTACTTACTCGCCGCCGTATTCTTGAGGATCTGTTCGGCGTAGTAATTCTCGACCTTGGCGTCGTTGCGAAGCGTTTCGCGGTAGGCGGCGGTGAGCAGCTGCTCGCGCCGGGTCTTGAGCTGCTCGCGGATGAACTGCTGCACGCGGGGGTCGTTCAGGTCGCGCTGGCCGGCGGGTTCCTTACCCAGCAACTTCACGATGCGATAGCCGGCGGGCTGCCCGCTGGCGGGATTGATGACGGCGATGATGCCGGTCATGTCGCCGGGCTTCATCTTGAGCAGGGCGTCACGGGTGGCGGCGTCCATCTGGCGGACGCCCGATTCCGGGATGATGCCCATGCGGCCGCCCGAGCTGGCGGTGTCGGCGTGCTCGGAGTAGCGCGCGGCGACGCTGCTGAAGTCCTCGCCGCTCTGGAGGCGGTTGTAGATGGTCTGGATGCGGCGGCGCGGGTCGAGGTCGGTGGCCGGCTTGCTCGCGCCCGGCATGGCCTGCGTGTACACGATGATCTGGGCGATGTCGTAGCCGGGCTCCACCCGGTTGAACTCCGCCTTGTGCGAGTTGTAGTAGTTGGTGAGGTCGGCGTCGCTGATGGTGATCTTGGAGTTGACCTCCTTGTTGAGCAGCTTCTGGATGGTCAGGTTGTCGCGGATGTCGCGCTTGAGGTCGTCGAGGGCCTGGCCCTGCTTCTTCAGCTCTTCCTGGAACTGCTCCTCGGTGTAGCTGGACTTCATCTCGTTGAGCTTGGCTTCGACCTCATCGTCGGTGGTGACCAGGCCGAGCTTCTCGGCGCGCTGCAGCTCGATCTGGCGGTGGATGAGGACGTCGAGGATGTTGAGGCGGAGGCTGGCTTCCTGCTCGGTGGAGGGCTTCTGCTGCTCGCTCACCTGGCCGACCTGGCGCTTGTACCACTTGTCCACTTCCGAGCGCGGGATCTTCTTGCCGTTGACCTCGGCCATGACGTCGCCGGGCGTGTCCTTGCGGCCGCAGCCGGAGATGCCGAGGAAGACCCCAAGAGCCACGATGCCGGCCGCCCGCAGGATGCGGCTGCCGAAGAAGGGCGCGTTCGCGTTCAAGACCAGATCCTCCTGAGAGTCACCGTGGGAGCGGGACAGGCGATTGTACCAAGCCCGCGCCTTACTTCTGGCCGTTGGAGGCCGCCTTGGCGGGGGCGGGCGGCTGCACCCCGGCGGCGAGCAGGGCGCGGTCCAGCACGGCGGCGACCTCCTCGTAGGTGTAGGCGCCCTCGAGTTTCTCGCCGTTGACGAAGAGTGTGGGGGTGGCGCTCACCCCCAGCGCACGCCCTTCCTCGAGGGAGGCGCGCACCTTGTCGGTGGAGCGCGTCTCCATGCACGCGCGCAGCTTGCTGGCATCGAGCTTGTTCTTCGCGGCGATGTCGGTGGCGAGCTTGTCGAGCCCGTAGCCGCGGAGCTTGCCCTTGCCTTCCGCGGCCGCCTTGGCCGGCGGAGCCTCCTTGGGCTCGGGCGCACTCTCCTGCTTCCCGATCTCGGCCTGCCTGGTGTGGACCTCGTCGCTGAACTGCCACCAGGCGTCGTTGGACTGCTCGAGCAGGCAGTTGGCGTTGATGGCGGCGCGCACCGCCCAGGGATGGATCTCGTAGAGCGGGTAGTCCTTGTAGATGACCTTCACCTTGTCGCCGTAGGTCTTCATCACCTCATTGAAGAGGGTGGAATACATGCGCGCGCAGTAGGGGCACTGGAAGTCGTCATAGATGGCGATGGTGACCTTGGCGTCCTTGTTGCCGCGGACCGGCCGCCCGGTGAGGTCAATCCTGGCCATCGTGCGCGCGTTGGGCGCGGTCGAGATGTCGAACTTGGTGTAGTGCACCAGCGTGTTGCCGTCCTTGGAGAGCAGGAAGGTGTAGGTGCGAGGCGCGCCCTGGTCGGTCACGGTGACGGTGACGAGGTCCCAGCCGCCGAAGTCACTGGCCTTGCGCTCGCCGACCTCGATCTTCGCGCCCGGGGACATCTCCGCCGAGTTCCGCACCTGCTGCTCGATGCGCCGGTTCACTTCGGGCGTGTTGTTGCTCTGCGCCGCGCACCCCAGGCACAGGACCGCCACCAACAGCAATGCTCGCTTCAGCATGGACACCAGGACCGCCTTCATAAGAGAGGTGAGCCTACGATTATCGCACGCGCGCGAGCGTGCTGGCAGGCAGCAGGGCGTTCATCGAGCCGGAGCGGAAGCCTTCCAGGTCGAGCGTGACGTAGGTGAAGCCCAGGCCCTTGAAGAGGGAGGTGAGCTCGCCGGCCATCTCCGGAGTGAGGGCGCGGGGCAGCTCATCCTTGGCGATCTCCACGCGGACGAGCTCGCCGTGGTGTCGCACGCGGAACTGGCGGAAGCCGAGCGCCCGCAGCGCGTCCTCGCCCTGCTCGACCTGCGCGAGCGCCTCGCGGGTGACCGGGCGACCGTACTCGATGCGCGACGAGAGGCAGGCGGAGGCGGGCTTGTCCCAGACGCGCAGGCCGGCGGCGCGCGCCAGGTCGCGGACGTCCTGCTTGCCGAGGCCGGCGGCGAGCAGCGGCGCGGCCACGCCGTGCTGCTGCGCCGCCTTCTGGCCGGGGCGGAAGTCGCCCTGGTCATCGAGGTTCACGCCGTAGGCGACGGTGTCGAAGCCGCGCTCGGCGCGCAGGCACTCCATCACGGTGAAGAGCTCGTCCTTGCAGAAGAAGCAGCGCGCGGCGTCGTTGCGGGCGTAGTCGGGATTTTCGAGCTCGCCGGTCGCGACGACCTCGACCGGGATGCGCTGCTCCTCGGCGAACTTGAGCGCGTCTTCCAGCTGCGTGCGGGCGAGCGAGGGCGAGTCGGCGATGATGGCCAGCATGCGCTCGCCGAGCTGCTCGTGCGCCGCCCAGGCGAGGAAGGCGGAGTCCACGCCGCCGGAGTAGGCCACCAGGACCTTGCCGAGGGAGCGCAGGTGGGTGTTGAGGGCGGCGAGTTGGGGAGAAGCGGACATCTATCAGAATCTTAAACGAAAAAAGCGCACCACAAAGGAAACAAAGGCTTCACAAAGGACCTCGATCGAGACCTTGGTGAAGCCTTTGTGTCTTTCGTGGAGAGGCTGTTGCTGTCGCGGAGGTCAGAACAGTCTTTCCTGGCGCTTCATGTTGCCGAAGCTGGCGACGTTGGCGAGGTTGAAGGAGAAGCGGTACTGGTTCTCGTTGCGGACGGCGCCGAGCGCGAGGCGGCGGTATTCCATGGCGATGCCGCAGCAGTCCCAGTTGTAGGCCCACTGGAAGGCGCCGTACTGCAGGAACTCGAAGTGGTCGTCGAAGCCGATGTTGGCGGCGGCGCTCAGGCCGCGCTTGTTGGGATGGCCGTAGCCGATGAGGCCGCGGATCTGGCTGAAGCGGTCGGGCCCGATGAGCGGCGTGGTGGAGAAGATCTCGCCCGGGACGCGCAGGTAGGCGTGGGAGGCCCCGACGAAGACGTCGCCGAAGCGGTAGTTGGCCAGCAGGGTGCTGGCGTTGATGCGGCCCTTCTGCGTGTCGTAGTCGAGCTCCCACTGCAAGTCGGTGTTGGCGCTGGCGCGCGCGCGGATGCGCGAGACGACGGGCGAGAAGCGGCGGGGCTCGGTGAGGAAGGCGATGCCGGCGAAATCCGCGGTGGTGGCGAGCACGTTGCGGCGGCCGAGCACGACGGCGCCGCCGAAATCGTCGTTGAAGAAGTATTTCTGCGCGATCTCCCAGCTCAGCACCTCGTGCGCGATGCCGTCGTCGCCGGCCTTCTTGGCGTAGAGGCGCTGCACGAGCGCGTACTCGATCTCGTTGGTGTCGGAGAGGATGTCGCGCGCGTCGAAGCGCAGGATGTCCTGAAAGTTGTCGATGCCGCTGGCGACGCGGTAGATGAAGCGCGGCTCGAGCGTGTGCTTGACCTTGCGGCCAAACACCGTCTTGTCGAAGATGCGGCCCAGCACCGGCGGGCGAACCTCGAAGGAGGCTTCGAAGGAGCGGCGGTTGACGTTGTCGTCGAGCGCCACCTGGAGCGGCCCGACCAGGGCGCGACGCTGGGTGTAGACGGTGTCGCGCAGGCCGATCTCGGGGCGGAAGGACCAGCCGTGCCAGGTGTAGGCGACGGCGCCGCGCGGGTAGATGTCGAAGCGGCCGACGACGTCGGCGGTCGCGAATTCCGGCTCGCGGCGCGAGACGCCCTCCGCCGCCGCCGAGAATGACCAGAAGACGCGCGCGTCGCCGACCTGGCGGTCCACCGAGCTGACGTCGAAGCTCGGCACGTGCAGGATGCTGATGAAGTCGCCGCGCTGCGTGCTCTGGAAGTTCTGGTAGCGCGAGCCGAACAGGTTGAACTGGAAGCCGTTCCAGCTCTTCGACGCGAAGGCCTTCGACTTCACCTCGGAGTTCACCGTCTGCGAGAAGGCCTCCGTGAAGGCCAGGCGGAAGACGAACGAGCTGAGGTACTCGAGCGAAGCGACGCCGCGGAAGTCCCAGGGCAGGCGCCCCTCGGCGTTGAGGGTGGCGTTCTGGCCGCCCTGGTCGATGCGCGTCCAGCCGGTGGCGGTCTGCACCGTCAGCCCGCGGTCGAGCACGCCGAAGTACCGCATGTTGAGATAGGAGTCCTCGCTCGGCTTGGCGCGGAACTCGGCGCTCTGCGACCACCCGCGCGAGGAGTAGTACTCGGCCCCGACTTGCAGGTCGGCGCTGCGCCCGAGCGTGAAGTACACGCTGTCGCCGATGATCGTCCCCTTGCGCGAGGACGCGCCCACCGTCGGGACGAGGAAGCCGGACTGGCGTCCGAGCCGCTCCACCGGATGCGCCGCGAACGGCAGATAGACGACCGGCACGCCCTTCACCCGGAAGGCGCTGTTGTAGATCCTCGCCGAGCCGCCCACGTCGACGACGACCTTCTGCGCGGTGAAGCTCCACTTCGGATTTGGCATCTCGCACGACGTCACCGAGCCGTGGTGCACGACGTAGCGGTCGTCCGAGACTTTCTCCACCATCTTGCCGGAAAAGGCGAAGGGGCTGGAGGAGGTGAGCGTGATGGCCTTGCCCTTG
Source organism: Terriglobales bacterium (assembly GCA_035457425.1). Taxonomy (NCBI): domain Bacteria; kingdom Pseudomonadati; phylum Acidobacteriota; class Terriglobia; order Terriglobales; species Terriglobales bacterium. The sequence continues at coordinate 3,449 of DATIBR010000072.1, read as the reverse complement.
AAGCGGGCGCCGGTGGTGCCGACCACGTCGTAGAACTGGCCGGTCTTGTTGCGGATGTTGAGGGTGCCGCGGCTGGCCTCGATGTGCTCGTCGTGCGGGCCACCGTCGAGCACCAGGTGGCCGGTGGCGGTGACGATGCCGGTGGCGGCGTTGTAGCTGATCTCATCGCCGCGAATGGTCATGTTGCGGAACTCGATCTCCACGTCGCCGCGCAGCGTGTAGACGTCGCCCTGCTTCTCCTGCTCGCGCGCGCGGATGGTGACCGGCTCGCCCTGCTCGGAGATGTTGGTGACGGGAAGCTGCGAAGAAGAAGAGGTGGAGGCGGGCTGCTCCTGCGGCGGCAACTGACTGGTAACTAGCGGCACGGCGGCGAACAGATGACAAAGCACCGCGAGCGTGATAACTAGTTGCTTGCGCATTGGTGTTTCGGGGAAGCCGAGCAAGTTATCACGCGCTCGCGCTTCGCGCCAACCCGATGTGCTGGCCCTGCTCTGGCCGAGGCCCCGCAACCCGACGAATGGCCTGTCCGCTCTGCGGTGACCAGTGCCACTGCCCCGCCCCGACGGCGGGCGAGCACGTTTCCGTCCTTATCGACCCCGAAGATTACGTCGACACCGAGCAGAAGTTCGCCTCGAGCGTCCACGACGACGAGACGCTCACGCACGACGTGAGCGACGAGCTGGTGAGCGACGACGAGCCGCTCGGCGACCTGGAAGAGGTCGTCACTCATGCGGCGGCGGCGTCCATCGGCAGCGGCACGCCCGTCATCACGCCGCAACTCGAGGCGCCCACGGTCGTGCAGGCCGTGGCGACCGAACCACCCGGTTTCTACCGCCCGCCGGAGCCGCCGGTGTGGCGCGACGAGGTCAGCAATCGCGTGGACGCCTACCGCGCCAAGCGCGGCCGCGGACGCCGCTACGACCACTCCTCGCTCTCGCTCAACTTCGATCCGCTCGCCGAGCCGGAGTCGCCCGCGCCCGCGCGCTACGCGCCGGTGCGGCTGGAAGTCATCGAGCGCGCGCCCGAGACCAACATCATCGAGTTCCCGAAGCCGATGCCGGTGGCGTCGGTGACGGCCGCGCCCGTGCCGGAGCTGCCGCTGGTCGAAGAGCTGGCGGAGCCCATCGTCGAGACGCCGCGCATCCTGGACGTCCCCGAAGGCGCGCACGAGCCCTTGCCGCAGCCCATGGCGCACATCCAGCTCGATGAGCCCGCCGACCCGGCGCTGGAGTACGTGGCGGCGAGCGTGGAGCTGCCGCTGCCGGTCGCTCCCATGGGCCCGCGCATCGGCGCCGGCCTCATCGACATGCTGGTGGTGCTGACCGCGACCGCGCTGTTCGGGATGATCTTCATGATGATCGCCAAGGAGCTGCCGCAGGGCCGCGACCTCGGCGCCGCTGCGCTCGCGCTGCCCGGCCTGCTCTGGGTCGCGTACCACTACGCGTTCCTGGTGCGCTGCGGGACGACCGTCGGGATGCAGATGGCGCAGCTTGGGCTGGTGACCTTCCCGGACGACCGGCCGGTCACCCGCGCGCAGCGCCGCGCTCGCGCGCTGGCGATGGCGGTCTCGGCGATGTCGGTGTGGCTGGGCTTCGTGTGGGCGTTCTTCGACGAAGACCGCCTGGCGTGGCATGACCGCATCAGCCATACGTTCCTGGCCAACGAGTAGCCTTCAGTAGAGACGGCCTTCCGGCCGTCTCTGTATTGCCACGGACCGGAGACGCCCAGAAGGGCGTCTCTACCGTACAGACTAGCGACTAGCGGCTCCGAGCCGTAGAATCCTCCCGCCATGGGTTTCCCCCTCAAGTTCACTTACGAGAATTGCCTGGACTCCGCCGTCGGCAAAGACGGCATCGCGCGCGCGGAACTGAACGCCGGGCAGTGTGCCGATGCGGTGCGCGCCTTCCGCGGGCGCGTGGATTCGGGCGCGATCGGTTTCCCGAACCTGCCCGACGACCGCGGCACCGCGCGCGCCATCGCGGAATTCGCGGACGACCTCCGGCCCGAGCTCGACCACGTGTGCGTGGTCGGCATCGGCGGGTCGGCGCTGGGCGCCTACGCGCTCGACGTCGCGATGCGCGGCCCGCATCCCGTGCAGACCGCGCCCGGCAAGCCCAACGGGAAGGCGCGCGGCGCGCGGCCGCAGCTCGTGGTGCTCGACAACATCGACCCCGGCTTCGTGGCGCAGGCGCTCGAGCGCATGAACCCGAAGCGCACCGCGGTGTGCGTGATCGCGAAATCCGGCTCGACGGCCGAGTCGCTCGCGACGTTCCTCATCGTGCGCGAGTGGCTGGTGGCGGCGCTCGGCAAGCGCAACCGCGAGCGCATCATCGCGGTCACCGACCCGAAGAAGGGCGACCTGCTCGCCATCGCCAAGGAAGAGAAGTACCCGCTGTTCTTCGTGCCGCCGAACGTGGGCGGCAGGTTCAGCGTGCTGTGCCCCGTGGGTCTGGTTCCCGCCGCGCTCATCGGGCTCGACATCGCGAAGCTGCTCAAGGGCGCGAAGGACGCGAACGCGGCCTGCTGGTCGGAGAAGCTGGACCAGAATCCCGCGCTCCTGTCCGCCGCAGTCCACCACGCGCTCGACACCAAGCGCGGGAAGCAGATCGAGGTGGTGTACGCCTACTCGTCGTTCCTGTGGGGCGCGGCGTTCTGGTACCGCCAGCTCTGGGCGGAGTCGCTCGGCAAGCGCGTGAACCGCAAGGGCGAAGCCGTCGAGACCGGGCAGACGCCCGTGGCCGCGCTCGGCGTCACCGACCAGCACTCGCAGTCGCAGCTCTACATGGAAGGCCCGCGCGACAAGATGATCACCTTCTGGGAAGTGGAGAAGCCGCGCGCCGAGCTGAAGATCCCGAAGGATTTCGCAAAGTACGATTCCTGCGGCTACCTGGGCGGCAAGACGCTGGGGCAGCTCTTCCGCGCGGAGCGCGTCGCCACCGAGGCCGCGCTCACCGAGGCCGGTCGGCCGAACTGCCGCTGGACGCTGCCGCGCGTGGACGAGTACACCGTCGGCGCCTTCTTCCAGACGCTCGAGTTCCAGACCGCCTTCGCCGGCGAGCTCTACGGCGTCGACGCCTTCGACCAGCCGGGAGTGGAGCTGGGCAAGAAGCTGACATTCGGGCTGATCGGGCGGAAGGGGTACGAGGAGTACGCGAAGCGGCTGAAGACGAAGTAGGCGTGTGCCGCCCGCTAAAGCGGGCTCTTTTTCTCTTCTTGCTCAGGCTACCCAGGGCTTCCGCCCTGGGCTATTAGCGCTCGGCGCTTTGCGCCTGGAGCGGAGCCGCCAGAGCGAGCTCGCTGGAGCCGTGGGAGCTGCCGGTCGAGCTACGCGCGTTCTCGCCTGGGCAAAGATTCTGATGGGCGAACGAGCGAGCGCCGAAGTCGCGGTCGCCAATAGCCCGGCCCGGAAGGGCTGGGAGGACAGGGCGACGAGGATTCGAGCCCCGAAG